>DASUNJ010000871.1:0-6215 GCA_036277235.1 Thermoanaerobaculia bacterium
GGTGGGAGGGCGAGGCGGTGCGGCGGGTCGCGGCGGCCCTGCCGCTCAGCGAGGAGGATGCGGCCCGCCTGCGGCAACTGGCCGGGGGAGGGCGTGTGAGGGTCGTCCGGGCTCCCTTCCCGGAGCTCGCCCCGGGGCCGTCGGCCTTGCCGGGCGATCCGGCGGTCGTGCTGCTGGCGAGCCGGGGATGGCTTCCGAACGAGGACTCGGTCCGCTGGTTCCTGGGCGAGGTCTGGCCCGCGGTGCGCGCCGCCGCGCCCGGCGCGGTCCTCCATGTCTTCGGCGGGGAAGCGTGCGAAGGCGTGGTTCTTCATCCTTCGCCGCGCGACAGCGCCGAGGCTTTCGCCCCGGGCTCGATCCTGGCCGTGCCGTTGCGGATCGGCTCGGGCGTGCGCATGAAGGTGCTGGAGGCCTGGGCCCGCGGCGTCCCGGTCGTGGGAACCTCCGCGGCCGTCTCGGGGCTGGAGGTGGAGGACGGGCGGGAGGCCCTGGTCGCCGACGATCCGGCCGCGTTTGCCCGCGCCGTGGCGCGCCTCCGCTCCGAGGCCGGGCTGGCGCAGAGGCTGGTCGAGGAGGGACGCCGCGCCCTGCGGGAGCGGCACGAGCCCGCCAGGGTCGTGGCGGACCTTCTCGCCGTTTACGAGGAGGTCTGCGGGAGCTGGCCGGCGGCGCGCTCCGAGGGCTCGTGACCACCGTGCATGTAGAGGTCCAGCACCTCTTCGGTCTCGCCGTCGGCGCGCAGGTTGCCGGCATCCAGCCAGATGCAGCGGGTGCAGGTCTCGCGGATGACCTTGTCGCTGTGGGAGACGACGAGGATCGTGATCCCGGCGTGGTGGAACGTGCGCATCCTCTCCTCGCACTTCTCGGTGAACGCCGCGTCGCCCACGGACAGCACTTCGTCCAGGATCAGGATCTCGGGCAGCCAGGCCGTGGCGATGGAGAAGCCCAGGCGGGCGAGCATGCCTGAGGAGTAGTTGCGGATCGGCGAGCGGATGAAATCCCCGAGGCCGCTGAAGTCGACGATCTCCTCCAGCTTCTCCTGGATCTCGCGGCGGCTCCGGCCGAGGAGCAGGGCGTTCAGGTGGATGTTCTCCAGCCCGGTCAGCTCGTGGTCGAAGCCGGTGCCGAGCTCCAGGATCGGGGAGATGATCCCGTGTACCTCGATCGTCCCCTTCGAGGGCTTGAGCACCTGCGATATGACCTTGAGGAGCGTGCTCTTGCCCGCGCCGTTGCGTCCCACGATGCCCACCGTCTCGCCCTCCCGCACGGTCAGGTCCACGTCGCGCAGCGCCCACAGCTTCTCGTAGACCAGGGCTCCCTTCATCCAGTGGATCGCGTACTCCTTGATCGAGGGGATGCGCTGCTTCGCCAGGCGGTAGCAGAGGGACACGCCATCGAGGTGGATGCGGATGTCGTCTGGTGTCTCAGGCATGGGGGCTACACGTAGAAAGGGATGCGGTCGCTGCTCTTGCGGAAGACCCAGGCGCCGAGGACGAAGGCGAACACCGCGATCGCCGCGCAGACCGCGAGGTGGGAGAGGGGCGGGACCTCCCCCTGGTAGATCGGATCCCGGAACACCTCCAGGATCGAGCGGATGGGGTTGTAGCGGACCACCCAGCGGATGTGCTCGGGGACGATCTCGATCGGATAGATGACCGGCGTCAGGTACATCAGAAGCATCAGCATCACGCCGATCAGCTCGACCACGTCGCTGAAGAAGACGGCCATGGGCGACAGGAGGAGCCCGGCCCCGAGTGTGAACAGGGCCACCAGGAAGATGGAGATCGGCAGGAAGAGCAGAGCCGGCCGGATCGGGTGGCCCGTGATGAGGAGGATCGCCAACAGGGGCACCAGTGCAAAGACGAGGTTCACGACGCCTGAGATCACGGTGGCCAGGGGGAACACGGCCTTCGGCACCGGCAGCTTCTGGAGGAGCTGGGCGTTGCCTCTCAGACTGTTCATCGAGGAGACGATGCTCTGGCTGAAGAAGTTCCAGAACAGGATCCCGGCCAGAGCGAAGATGGGATAGTTGCCATAGGTGAGCCGGATCGCGAAGATCTGGCTGAAGACCAGTTGGAGCACCAGCATCGTCAGCAACGGCTGCAGCATCGTCCAGAGGAAGCCGATGGCCGAGCGGCGGTAGCGGACCTTGAGCTCCCGCGCCACCAGCGCACGCACCAGGTCTCGGTAGCGGTAGATGTCCAGCATACGGGCTGCTTTCTATACCGGCTGCACGGGGATGGCAAGTTTTACCCGTGCGAAGCCCCTTTCCGCCCTGCTTCAGAGGGAAGCATAGGGGCTCCCGAAGCTGGCCCACGATTTGCACAACGAGCCCGTCAGACGTTGTTGTGTACACGTCTCTTCTACTCAGTCTGCTGATGATGGACATGTAGGCCAACTGCTCATCAGCTCAACTACCTGGCAAGGAGACGCTCCTATGAGAAGTACTTTGAGGATGGCTCTGGTCTCGGGCATCATCGCCCTGGGCTTGACGGCAGCCAGCGCGCAGGCGGCAACAGGGCCGGACGAGGAGCGGGCGCAACGGCGGGAGGAGGCGAGGTCGGTGATCGCGGCTTCGCTCCAGGAGCGGATGGTGCGTCCCGTTCCGGCGGAGGTGATCGAGCGCGAGGCCCGCAGCTTCGTGCGCTCCCTCAGCGACGAGCAGGTCGACGCCCTGCTCAGGGACGGCGAGCTCGACAATGCGATCCAGCCGCGGAACATCAGCGCGGCCTCAACGGAAGGCGAGGCGCTGCGGAACGTCACCGCCCAGGCGCTCGGCAACCCCAAGTCCGACCTGCTCTTCGTCCCGGTCGCGCCCTGCCGCGTGATCGACACCCGCCTCGCCGGAGGGCCGGTCGCTGCCAACACGCAGCGGCACTTCGAGATCGCCGGCACGGTGAACTTCGAGGCCCAGGGCGGCAATGCCGGCGGCTGCGGCATTCCCCTCGGGGCGGCCACTCCGACCGCGGCTGCAGTCGTGATCAACTTCATCGCCGTCTCCCCGGCCGGGCCCGGCAACCTCCGGGCCTGGGAGTTCGGCCAGCCCGTGCCGCTCGCCAGCGTCATCAATTACGCGAACGTTCCCGGGCTCAACATCGCGAACGGCGTGGTGGTGCCGATCGCCGGCGTGGCCAGCTCCGACAAGGACATGAGCATCCAGGCGGATGCCCAGGGGACGCAGGTGGTGGCCGACGTCACCGGCTACTTCACCCGCTTCCCGGTCGAGCAGTTCGAGGGCAATCTCAAGTCCATCCTCATCACGACCCAGAACGTCGTCCTCACCAGCCTGGCCGACGGCGCCTGCAAAGAGCTGAACACCTGCACCGTGACCGCCGATGCGGCCGGGACGGTCATCGTCGAGGCCTGGGGCCAGTTCGTGGCCAACCATACCGCCGGCACGCTGGACCGGGCCGCGATCGGCGTCGAGACCGCGAACCCGGTGGTCTGCAACGACGACAACTCCGTCGACGCTTCGGATTTCGAGGTTCCGGCATCCCTCGGGACCAACCCGGACGTGGACTTCACCATCAGCCATGGACGCGCGTTCACCCAGGGCCCGGGACAGACGACCTATCGTCTCAGCGGGCGGATGGTCAACGGCGCGAGCTCCGGCGACGCGATCGAGAACTCCAGGATGATCTGCACCTTCATTCCCGATTGACGCATGCAGCCAGGATGAAAGGAGCAGTCATGAGAAATCTTTGGAGAATTCTGGTTTGCACGTGCCTTGCAATCCTCGCCGCCGGTGCGGCCGGGGCCGAGGACCAGGGCCTGTCCCCCGATACCGCGGCGGCGCTGCGGGCTCACGCCCGGGACCGCTTCCTGGAGAGGTTCGAGCGGCGCGCGGTGCGGCCGATCGACGAGCGGATCGCAGCCGAGGAAGCCAAACGGCTCGCGTCCCGGCTCGACGAGCGGCAGCTCCTGGCGCTCGCTGCAGGCGGTGACATGGACGAGATCGCCGGGCAGATCCGGTCGACCGCCGCTCCGTCGCTCGGAGACTCCACCACCGATCTGGTGTTCGTGCCCCTGGCGCCGTGCCGCATCATCGACACGCGCGTGGCCGGAGGCTTCCTGCAGCCCGGGGTGGTCCGCGACTTCCAGGTGGCGGGCATCTTCGAGTTCCAGCCGCAGGGCGGAACGCAGGGGGGCTGCGGCATCCCTCCGGGTACGGAATTACCGGTCGCGCCGGCGGTGGTGATCAACTTCATCTCGGTCAGCCCCTCGGGCCCCGGCAACCTCCGCGCCTGGGCCTGGGGGCAGCCTGTCCCGAACGCCAGCGTCCTGAACTATGCGTCGGTGCCCGGTCTCGCCATTGCCAACGGCGTCGTCGTGCCGATCGCCGGGACCAATCAGGTGCCGGCGGACCTCCACATTCAGGCGGATGCGAGCGGCACCCACGTGGTCGCGGACGTCACCGGATACTTCACCCGCTTCCGCACGGAGGACATCGCGAAGGGAGAGCAGTCCATCACGGTGGTCAGCGACAACGGGTTGCAGGACCTCTCCGCGGGCTTGTGCACCGTGGTCAACTCGTGCGCCATCACCGCCAGCGTCGAGGGTCAGGTGATCGTCCGCGCCTGGGCCCAGATTACACTCGACCACGGCACGAACGTCGGCGGAGACCGCATCGCCGTCGGCGTGAAGAACCTCGATCCCGAGATCTGCTCGAACAACGACCAGTCCATCAACGCCACCGACTTCGAGATCCCGGATTCACTTCCGGCCGAGAACGGTATCGAGACCACCCTGTCGCACAAGCGGATCTTCGCCCAGGGGCCCGGCAGCAAGACCTACTCCATCAACGCCAGGATGATCACGGGAGCGAGCGCGGGCGATGCCATCGAGAGCTCCCGGATGATCTGCACTTTCATTCCGAACGGAGCGCCTTGAGCGCGTTGCGCAGCGCCTGATCGTCCGCCCGCCCCTCCTCCCGGCGCGAAGCCGCGAGGAAGGGGCGGGTGAGCCTCCTGCCGCCCAGCCTCAGGAGGACTCCCCAGCGCATCACCCTGCCGGCCTTCGCCGCCCACCTCTCCCCTTTGTTCTTGCGCGCCCAGCGCAGCAGGTCACTCCACAGCAGCTCGGGATTCTGCCGGCCCAGGGAGCCCGCCTCGCGGCCGATCGTGGCTCCATGATGGTGGAGGACGCGGAGCTCCGGCACGATCTCGACCTCCCAGCCGGCCTGCCGCACCCTCAGGCAGAGGTCGAGATCTTGGGCGTAGAGCAGGAAACGCTCGTCGAGCGGGCCTGCCTGGACCCACGCCTCGCGGCGGATGGCCAGCGCCGCGCCGGTCACCCAGCCGACGCTCCGCGGGCCGCCGGCCGTGGGGGAGAGCGGTCTGGCGCGCCGGTAGAGCGGCAGGCGGGCGAGCACGGGAGGCAGGCCGCTCGCGAGCCCGAAGAGCCAGAGCAGGGTAGGCTCCTCTCCGCCGCTCCACTGCGGGCTGCCGTCCGGATAGTGGAGCGCCGCGCCGATCACCCCGGTCTCCGGTTCGGCGGCGAAGCGGGAGAGCAGCGCCTCGAGCCCTGCGGGCTCGACCTCGGTGTCGCTGTTGAGGAGCAGCAGGACCTCGCCCCGTGCCTGCTCCAGCCCCCGGTTCGCGGCCCGGGTGAAGCCCTGCGACCGCTCGTTGCGAAGGAGACGGACAGAGGGAAATCGCGCCGCGATTTCGGCGGCGGTGCCGTCGCGGCTGCCGTCGTCGACCACGAGGATCTCGGTGTCGGGCCGGCCGGCGCGCGCCAGGGACTTCAGGCAGGCGAGGGTCAGCTCGCGGGTATCATGGGTGGGGATGACGACCGAGAGCCGGGGAGCGTCGGGAGGCATCGAATCGCTCAGGAGCCGGCCGGGCGGACCTCGACCCGGTAGCGGTAGGTGGTACCCGTGGCCTGATCGAACCAGGCGACGTTCTCCTGCACCAGGGTCAGCGCGAGCTCGTAGGCTCCGGGAGCCTCCGGGGCTTGGGCGCGGACCACCATCCGCACCGTCTCCCCGGGGCGAACGTCGCCTGGGAGCAGCGACCTCTTCCCCTCCGGTACCACGACCTGCCCGTCCGCATCGAACCAGCGGTACGAAGCGGACACCCGGTGGCTGCCGGCTGCCATGGGGAACCCGGCGGCCGACCAGAGGGCATCGCTCCGGTTCGTGATCCGCGCGGGCACCCGCAGCTCCTCGCCCGGCGCTGCCGCGGCCGGGGCACCGTCGGCCGCGATCTCGGCCC
>DASUNJ010000872.1:0-2220 GCA_036277235.1 Thermoanaerobaculia bacterium
GACAAGCTGCTCGCCGGCAGCACGCGCTTCGAAGCGCGGGCCGAAGGCCCGGTCTCCCAGGTCGCCTTCCTGCTCGACGGCCGGCGGATCTACACCCGCACGCGTCCGCCCTACGCGGTGACGCTCGACCTCGGCGACGTGCCGCGGCTCCAGAAGCTGTCGGTCGAGGGGCTCGGCGCGAACGGCGAGGTGCTGGCGCAGGACGAGCTGGTTCTCAATTCCGGCGCGCAGCGCTTCGCCGTGCGCCTGCTCGATCCGCAATCCGGCAAGACCTACCGCGACAGCCTGCGCGCGCGAATCCAGGTGGAGCCGCCGGAGGGCGAGCGGGTCGAGCGCGTGGAGGTCTGGTTCAACGAGGACCGGGTCGCCACGCTCTACCAGCCGCCCTACACGCAGCCGATCCTCCTCCCCAAGGGCAAGGAGGTGGGCTACGTGCGGGCGGTCGCCTATCTCCCGGACGGCCGCGCCGCGGAGGACCTGGTGCTGCTCAACACCGCGACGGCTCCCGACGCGATGGCCGTGCGCCTGGTCGAGCTCTTCACCACGGTGCTCGACGGCTCCGGGCGGCCGGTGCAGGCGGTCGATCCGGGTATCTTCAACGTGCTGGAGGACGGCGTGCCGCAGAAGGTCCGGATCGTCGAGCCGGTGGGGGAGACCCCCATCCGCGTCGTCACCTTGATCGATAATTCCCTTTCGATGCGAGAGCGTCTGGAGCAGACCCGCGAGGCCGCGCTCCAGTTCCTGCAGAGGACTTTGCGGCCCGTGGACCAGGCGGCCGTGATCACCTTCAACCGCACGCCGCACGTGGCCGTGCGCCTCACCAACGACCTGGAAGAGCTGCGCGAGGGTCTCACCGGCCTGCTCGCCGAGGACCAGACCTCGCTCTACGACAGCCTGGCCTACGGGCTCCAGTACCTGAGCGGAGTGAAGGGTCAGAGGGCGGTGCTGCTGCTCTCCGACGGCATGGACCGTTCCAGCCGCCTCACCTTCGAGCAGTCGCTGGAGTACGCGCGGCGGGCCGGGATCGCCGTGTACACGGTCGGTCTGGATCTGCCGGACGGCGCCGAGGGCGAGGCGGGAGACAAGCTCCGGCGCATGGCCGCCGAGACGGGAGGTCGGAGCTACTTCGTGGAGAGCACGGCCGAGCTCGACGGCGTCTACCAGCAGATCGAGCACGAGCTGCGGTCACAGTACCGCATCTCGTACCAGTCTTCGAACAACAGCCCGAGAGACGGCTTCCGCGCGGTGAGGGTCGAGGTCGCGCAGAAGGGCATGGAGGCGCGGACGATCAGCGGGTACTACCCTTGAAAGGACCTAAAGGACCTAAAGGACCTAAAGGACGTAAAGGACTCAAAGGACAAGGGACCTCCGTGTCCTTTAGGTCCTTTAAGTCCTTTTGGTCCTTGCCTACTCCCCGATGTGCACCAGCAGCTGCCGGTCCCCCGACCGCTTCCGGTGCTCCCAGACATAAATGCCCTGCCAGGTACCCAGGCCGAGCTCGCCATCCGTGATCGGCACCGACAGCGAAACCGCGGTGAGCGCGGCCTTGATGTGGGAGGGCATGTCGTCCGGGCCCTCCTGGGTGTGGGTGTAGAGGGGATCGCGCTCGGGCACGAGGCGGTTCAGCCAGTTCTCGAGATCGCGCCGCGCCGAGGGATCGGCGTTCTCCTGGATGGTCAGGCTCGCCGAGGTGTGCTGGAGGAAGAGCGTGCAGAGCCCCTCGCGCACACCGCTCTCGCGCACCGCCTCCGCCACCTCCCGGGTGACCTCGTGGAGCCCCTGGCCGGGGACACGGAGGCTCAGCCGCCGGACCATCAGGCTGGAACGTACAGGACCAGCCGCTGCCCCGGCCGAAGGATCTTCTTCATGGTCAGCCCGTTGACGGTCAGGAGGTGCTCGATCGACACCCCGAACCGGCGGGCGATCGCGGCGAGGCTGTCCCCGCGGCGGACCTTGTAGGTGCGGGTCTCGTAGTCGCGCGGCGGGAAGAGGGTCAGCTTCTGCCCGCTCTTGATCTTGCGGCTCCGCAGGTCGTTCCAGCCCAGGATGTCCTCGTCGCGCACCGAGAAGATCTCGGCCACGTCGTCGAGCGAGTTGCCCGGCTTGACCGTGTAGACGACCCGGGTGGTGCTCTTGTCCCCAGGGAGGACTAGGCGCTGCCCGATGCTGAGCGTGTACGGGCTGCGGATGTCGTTGGCCTTGGCCAGGGTGCCCACCTCG
>DASUNJ010000873.1:0-4227 GCA_036277235.1 Thermoanaerobaculia bacterium
CCAGGAAGGGCACGACGAAGAAGCCGGCCAGCGCCGCGCCCAGCAGCCAGACACCTACGTTCCTGGGAAGCTTCCGGAAATCGGCGAGCGTCCAGATTCCCAGGCCCACGGCCGACATGAGCGCACTGATCGGATGCGTGACGATCAGCAGGGCCGCGGCCAGCGCCGCGAACGCCATCGGTCGCCGGCCCCCGTCGCGGATGGCCTCCACGCCGAAGAGAAAGACGAGCGGCAGGAGGGCCAGGGCGGCGCACTCTCCGAACGCCGCGCGGTACTGGGTGTCGAGCAGACGGTAGGGGGCGAAGGCGTAGGCCGTCGCGGCCACCAGCGCGGCGCGGCGGTCGCCGGTCCAGCGCGTCACCGCCACGTACATGGTCATCGCGGCCAGGGCGCCGAAAGCCAGGAACCCCGCCTTGACCACGGCCATGGGGCTCATGCCGGCCAGGGAGAGGGGGAGGGTCGCGTAGAACGTCCCGGGGCCGTAGAACTGGAGCACCGGCATGCCCAGGCCGAGCCCGTGAAGCCAGAGCGCGGCCGGATCGCCGGAGCTCGCCTCACGGGCCACGGCCCAGACGCCCCACAGGTGGTGCATGGTGTCGTGCCCGCGCGGAATGCCCGGGAAGAAGAGCAGATGGCCGGCGGCCAGCCCCATGACGGCGGCCAGAGGAAGATCGAGCCACGGGCGCGGTTTCTCGCCTCCGATCCCGGCCAGGATGGCGAACAGCCCGGCGGCGGCCAGGAGCACCATGCCCTGTGGAGGGATCATTCCCGCCTCTCCCGCCTGGACAGGACCAGGAGAGCCAGGGCGGTCAAGAGGCTGAGCGCGACCCCGGCGATGCGGGCCGGCGTCCAGACGTGGTAGCGGAGCTGAAGCACCGACTGGCCCGTCTCGGCGGGTGCCAGGAGGAGCCCCTCCCAGTTGGGCTGGACCTCGCGCCACCCGTTCCTCGTCAGCACCTGCCAGCCGGGGAAGTACATCTCCAGGACCACGACCGAGCCGGGCCGGCCGTCGAGCTCCACCGCGATCTCCCCTCCGCCGCGGGCGAACCTGCGGGGCTCGGGCCACCCCTGGCCGCTCCACCAGGCGGCGTAGGGCCGCGCGGGCCGCCGCTCGATCCGGTCCGTCCCCGGGAAGGCGAACCACTGCACGCCGGCCCGGGCGAGCACCGAGGGCTCCATCGCCGGATAGAACGCCTCCTCGGTCTTCGGCGTCATGTACTCGGGCGTGTAGGCGCAGCAGAAGAGCGCGAGCGGGGCCGGCTCCGGCGGCGGAACGAACATGCCCGCGATCCGGTAGGGACCGGGAGGACCTGCCGGCCGGTGCTCCCAGCATCCCCAGCGCCGGCCGCAGCCCGGATTCTCCTCGATCCGTCCGAGCTCCGAGTAGTGAGGGTACCAGTCGGCGGCGCCCGTGTACGGAAAGGCATCCAAAAGGAGGAGGGCGGCCAGGCATCCGGGTAGGGTCGCAACCCAGCGGCGGCCCTCTCCCCATTCGAGGAGCCGGACCGCCGCGAAGCCCGCCATGGCCGCGGCTCCGCACGCCGCCGGTCCCAGGAACCGCCAGGCCCACTGGATGGAGCTGAGCGGGGGGAAGACCGTCACCATCGCGCGCGCCATGGGATGGAGAGCCAGGGCCAGGGCGGCGGCCGTCATCCAGACCAGACCTCTCGGCGCCTTCCCGGCCCCGAGCGGCAGCAGCGACAGCAGGGCCAGGCCGAAGTAGTAAGGCATCTCCCGGTCCGTGCCGTTCCCGTCCTCCCCCGTGCCGAGGCCGAACTGCAGCCCGGTCCAGAGCCGCCGCTCGACCAACTCGCCGGGATTGAGCGCGTGCTCGACAAAGGCTTCGGAGAGCCTGCCCTGCGCGAGCCAGCCGACGACCAGTCGCTTGACGGAGGAGAAGAACGGCACCACGAAAAACCCGGCCAGGGCGGCGCCCAGCAGGGCAATCCCGAAGAGCCGTGCCAGCCTGCGCCCCAGGTCCGCGAGCGGCAGCGGGGTCTCGGCAACGGTCCAGATCCCCAGGCAGATCCCGGCCATGAGGACGCTGATCGGATGCGTGACGGTGAGCAGGGCCAGCACGACAGCCGCCACGGCCATCCGCCGCCGGCCCCCCTGCCGTACCGCTTCCATCCCGTAGAGGAGCACGAGCGGCAGGATGGCCAGCGCGGCGCTCTCGCCCAGCGCCGCCCGGTAGTGGACGTCGAGCAGGCGGTAGGGCGCGAACGCGTACGCCGCCGCGGCGACCAGGCCGGCCCGGCGGTCGCCCGTCCATCGGCTGACCGCGAAGCATTGGGTGACGGCGGCCACGGCTCCGAAGACCAGGAGGGCCGCCTTGAGCGCCGCGGCCGGGCTCAGCCCCGCCAGGGAGAAGGGGAGAGCGGTGTAGAAAGGGACCGGGCCGTAGAACTGGAGCAGCGGCGTCCCGAGGTTGATGCCGTGCAGCCAGAGCGCGGCCAGGTTGCCGCCGGCGGCTTCGACCGCCACGGCCCAGACGCCCCAGAGGTGATGCAGCGTGTCGTGCCCCCGCGGCAGGCCCGGAGCGAAGAGGAGATGGCTGGCCGCGAGCCCCAGGGCGGCGGCGAAGGGCAGGTCGACCCAGGGGCGGAGCGTCCGCCTCTCCGTGCCGGTCATCAGGGCGAAGACGATCGCCGTGGCCAGCACGACCAGCCCGACCGGCCGGATGGCCGTCTCCCCCGAGGTCGTGGCCAGGAGCAGCGGCACCGCGAGGACCGACAGCACCAGCGGGACCTTGGAAAGAGCCTTCATGGCAGAGGCGGGCAAGTATATCCCTCTCCCGGAGGCCTCTCCCTGAAGCGCTCCCTGATAGACTCCGGCACGGAGGGCTTCGATGAGCCAAGCGGTTAAAGTTGGGATATTCGCGACCGTCTGCCTGGTGATCCTGGCGGTCCTGATCTGGCAGATTGAAGACATCAATCCGTTTGCGGACGAGGGCCGTCAGATCGACGCGGTCTTCGACTCCGTGGCCGGGCTCGACGAAAAGGCCTCGGTGCGGGTTGCGGGCGTCCGCGTCGGCCGGGTCGACGGCGTGAGCCTCGATGGCCGCAAGGCCCGCGTGCGGCTGCTCCTCGAGAAGCCGGTGGACATGCCCCAGGGGACCTTCGCCCGCGTGGCGAACCTGGGCCTGCTGGGGGAGAAGTACATCGAGATCGTCCCCGGTCCCCCGGGCGGGCCGCCCTTGCCTGCGGATGCCGTGCTCCCCGGCGTGACCCCGCCGTCGATCGACGAAGCCATCGCCAAGTTCAACGAGATCGGCGACTCGATCCAGGAGATGACCGGCTCGCTCTCCGGCGCCGACATCGGCGGCGGCATCAACCGCCTCGTGGACGAGCTGGAGCTGACCAGCCGCGAGATCCGCCTGCTGCTGGCCGAGAACCGCGCCAACCTGAACGCGACGATCGGCAACTTCCGCGAGGCGAGCGCCGCCCTGTCGCGGGAGCTCCCCCGGCTGGCCGACCAGATGAACCGCACCCTCGTCCAGATCGAATCCCTGGTGGCCGACAACCGCGGCGAAGTCTCCGACAGCCTGGGCAACATCCGCGAGGTCACGGACCGGCTCCAGACCTCGGTGGACAACTTCAACCAGATCTCCGGCAAGATCGCCCGCGGCGAGGGCACGATCGGCAAGCTGGTCAACGACGAGGAGGCCTACGACAAGGTGGTCTCCACCCTCGACAGCATCGAGGGCGGCGTCCAGTCCCTGAGCGGCACGCTCGGGGCCATCAACCGCTTCCGCATCGACCTCGACATGCAGGGCTACGTCCTGCCCGGCCTGGAGGACAGCAGCTCCCAGACCGCCCTCCTCCTGGACATCGACCCGCAGGACGACAAGCGCCTCTACCGCGCCGGCATCAGCGTTCCACCGGGGGGCAAGCGCCGCGAGAAGACCGAGACCATCACCGTCACCAACCCGGACGGCACCACCGAGGTCACGACGGTCAACAAGGTCACCACGGAAAAGTCCTACGCGGCGACGGGCCTCTTCGGCTACCGGGCCCCGGGCAACGTGCGCCTCTTCGCGGGCCTGATCGAGAACAGCGGCGGCGCGCAGGTCGAGTACCCGCTCCTCGAAGAGCGCTTCCTGGTCTCCTTCGAAGCCTTCGACTTCAACCGTCCCGAGGACCTCTCCCCCCACCTGCGCCTGAGCGGCCGCTGGCGCTTCCACCCCAACCTCTACCTGGTCGGCGGCTACGACGACTTCCTGGAAGA
>DASUNJ010000874.1:0-4965 GCA_036277235.1 Thermoanaerobaculia bacterium
AGTCCAGGTGGGCGCCATGCTGGGCCTCGATGGGCTTGCTCTCCAGCCGCATGCGGACATCTGCCGGCAGGGACTCGTACTCGATGGCCTCGCCAGTGGTCTTGCCCTTGCGGATGTCGAAGAGGTCGTAATCGCTCGTGAAGGCCTTGCCGCTTTTCGGGTCCGCGATCGTCTGCCCCTGGCGCTTGATGAGACCGGCGCTCTCGAGCCGCGCGACCTCGCCCTTGTATTTGTTCCATTCCGCAAGGCGGGCGGCATACCGCGCCTGGATCTGCGTCTGCAGGTCAGCACTGAGGTTTTTCAGATTGCCGGGTAGCTTCGGCTCGAAGTAGCCGACCTTGCCCAGGTCGCCCTTGCTCACCCCCAGATGGAGATCGACCTCCTTGATCGATTTCATCTTCAGGAACTCCGGCTTGGCGGGGTGACCCTTCGCGCGAAGACCGATCGCCGACTTCTCCGCCATGCGGAAGCGGATGACCAGCTTGGTCTCGCGCGCGATTTTCAGCACCGCGAGCGCCGCCTGGGAAGCCATCCCCCCGCGCAAACCCGCGGCGCGGGCGCGCACCAGCGCGATCCAGGGCGCGGCCTTGGCGGCGCCCTGCTTGCCCGTCTTCGCCAGCATGTAGAGGTTCGCGGTCTCTCTGCCGATCGCCTCCCAGTCGTCGCTCTCGATCGCCTTCCACAGGCGCTCGGGCGTTTCGACCAGGCCTTTCAACATCCCCGAGAGGAGCTCGGAAGTCGTGGCGCCCTGCTCGGCCGCCTTGCCGGTGTTGCTGATGAAGCTCGGCTGGTAATGGGTGAAGCTGGCGTAGTGCAACGCGATCTGGCCGAGGTCGACTACCTGCTTGCCGGCCTCGACGAGCGGGTCGACGATCGCGGAAACGGCGCCCTTGACGAGATCGAAACCTTTTTCCGCCACACCCTTCTTCTGCGGGCGCATGGAGAGCGCGCGTGCGTGGCTCGCCCGCAGCTCCTTGCGCAGCTTTTCGAACTCCACCCGCTGCGTCTGCTTCGGGGCACTCTCCGTCAGGGTGGCGAGCCGGCCGGTTTCCTCGAAGATGCGGGCGTCCCAACCGGGCACCAGCTTGTCCGCGTCTTTGCCGGTTCCACGCACGGCGCCGACCACGTCCAGCATCTTCTCCAGCTCGGCGCTCCGCTGGCGCGCGACCTGCAGCTCGCCGAACCACAGGTGGGTGTCGTCGTTCAGCGTGCTTTGCAGTTGGAGGAAATCGTCCGGGACCAGCAGGTCCAGGCCGGCGCGATCGATCCGCGCTTTCGTCTCCTTGTAGATTCCAGACAGATGTTCAAGGGCGTGAATGCCCGGCAGGCTCGGCTCGTCGAGCAGGCGGCCGACCTCGGCATGATAGCGGTCCTTGACCTTGAGCCAGCGGTCGCCCGCCGCCGTAGCCGCGTCATAGATTCCGCGCTCCCATGTCCGGTACGACCGCTCCAGCGCAGCGAGCGCGGTCTCGGTATCGATCTCGCCGAGTTGGGTCCACAGCTTGCCGTGTTGGTTGAGCCACTCCCTGCGCGTAACGCTCGGGGAGGCGATCTCCGCGTCCCCGAGGTTGCTCTTGAGCACCATCATCTCCTCGTAGAGCTTTTGCCAGCGCGCCATCGCAGGCGGCGCAAGCTTGGCTTGAGGATCCTCGGCGTCGGGTTCCGTTTTGCGCACCAGCAGGCCTGCCGGCGCCCGCTGGACGACGGGGCCCGGCTTGCGAGCAGCCAAGAACTGCTGCACGGCTTGATTTCCCATTGTGCGCTGCAAGTGCAGAACAGGATGTGTGTGATCCAGAGCCCGCCCGCGGACCGCAGATCCGGCAGACGATGTCTGCCGAGGTACCTCCAATTGCCGTGCGAAAGCACGCATGATGGACTCCTTCATGCTCTCGGAGGAGGGATACCGCGCCCGCCATCCTGGAGATACGCGAAGAATGCTCCCATACCGCCAGACGAAGTGGCGTCCGGATGTCGAAGAAGAGCGCCGGCCAAGCCGGCAAAGCGCCTCATCGAGGCCGATTCAATCAGGCAGATCGTCGCCGAAAGCGGATGGAAGCGCCCTGCAATGCCGGCCAAGGCGAGGCCGAGGTCAGATTTCGAGGGTTGCCTTCTACACTCGGCAGGCACCTGTTACTGTCACTGGGGACAAGCTCTGGTCGCGGCGCTACGAGGCCATCGTGATCAGCGACGAGCCCGCGGCGCAGGTCGACCGGCTGCGCTATGTCTGAGCAACGGGGTCAAGGAGGGGCTGGTGGCCCGGGTCGAGGACGGGCATCAGTCTGGTCAAGAACGGCCCCGCGACCATCTCGCGGTAGGTCTCCGGGCTGAGGTGACGCAAGCACGGGAGTTGGGAGAGTCGAACTGTCTCTTCCGTCGCATGGAGCCGGGCTCGATATCCTTTACCTGCAACCTGTCCCGGTGCTCCGCGGTCCGGTCGAACCAGATGCCCCGCACGGGCTCGTGGCAAGTTAGGACAAGAGGCGCCCGATGTTTGCCAAGTGCTTCCGGCCGTTCTCGACCAGCGGGTCGGCAGCTCGAAAGACCGCCTCGTAATACGTTTCAAAAACTTCTGTCAGCGCCTTCGACTCGAAAATCACGTCGCGAGCGCCGAGGCGCGTATCAGACTCGCTTAAGTTCACAAGCACGACGCGGTCGCGGTCAAAGAGTTGAACGCTTACGCTCGGAATCATGCTCTCCGGAAGGACAGATAGCGAGAGATTTGGCTTGCCCGCGTACTGCTCAACGAGTTCGCGCAGCCATTCCTTGTTTTCAGCTGTTAGGCGGACGAGTCGCCTCACGGGCACTCGCCCTTGGTCGATGATGCCGCTCAACGCGGCTAAGTAGCGCTTCTTTTGCTCGGATGGTCGGTAACTCTCTGGGCGCTTCGGCGCCTGATACGATAGGTCGATGCGTGTTGTTGCTTCCTCAAGGTACTTGCACATCTGACGGTAGAAACCATCTCGATCGACGAGAGAAGCGACGACCTCGCGACCGCGAGTAACGCGCATCTCGAGCGCCTCAACTGCCTTCTTAACCTCATCTACGCCCTCTTTCGTCTCTGCAGCGCGGACCTCAAGTAGAACGGCCACGAAGACGGCAGTTGCGATCCCGAGACCAATGGACCAGGAAAATAAGTCGAGATTCTCAAGGTGCTTAAAGAGTGGCAGGTTGATTGCAAGCAGCGGGAGAACTACGCTTAGCCCGATGCCGCCAATCATTAAGGACCACCGCTGGTCACGGTTCTTCACTGGGCACCCTCATTCATGAGAAAAAGCGACAGGATGGCCATGTCGCATAGTGGTCGGTATGGCTCGCGCAATGTCCCCTCCGGCTGCCACTGCAAGAGCCGAAGTTCCTGAACAATCCAGTTCTCATCAACTGGCACTATGCAATACAGCTTTCTCGCTTGACGGGCGCGATAGTAGGTCGCGACATCGTTGAGCATGCCACGCAGGCCAGAGGTGTCAGTGGCGAGCAGTGGACCTAGCTTTATAGCGCCGATGCGCTTCGGTGTGGTGACGCAGAAATTCCCGCTGGGCTGGCCGAACACGACTTTCTGCTTGCTTGCATGGGCCGCCTCGCTCTCGAGTTGGGCATCTGAGGTCGCGGAGGCGAATAAATGCTGTTCAAATACTTCATCGAGGCCGTCGTAGTGGGGTGCGAGTCGATCCAAGAGCAAGCTTGAGGAGTGTGCGGTCGGAGGGGCAGGGGGCCGGGCCGGAGAGAGCTGTTTTCCAAGAATGAGTTCGTCGACACCCTGCTGGTAGTGACTTCGACAATGTGCTTCGATGCGATAACCTATTGCTGTTAGGTAGTAGATACCAGGGATGTTCTTGAGGTGGGTGGTGGAGTAGGCCTTCCGAAACCCCAGTGCCGCGTAGTGCCCCTCCGCTGCCTTGCGAAGGGAGCGCCCTATTCCTTGTGACCGGTGGGTGGGTGCTACGAGGGTGGGACCGAACTTAACGCTACCCCCCCGCTTCTCTGTGACCACGGTAAACCCGATCGCGGCCCCGTGCTCGTCAACGGCCTTCCAGATGGTCTTACGCAGGGTGAAATAACCCAACGGGTCCTCAGGACTTCCGGCTAACGAGAGCATCCAGTCTGCTGTGACTTGAGTCGAGAGCGGGTATCGCGGAGTGATCTCTGCCTCGAACCACGCTTTGAAGAGCGCGGCGTCATTAGGTGTGACCTGAAAGACTTGAGTAATCACGGTGCAAAGCGGTGGACAAAGTCAGGTACTTGGTTGCGAAGAAAGGTGGATAGAGCACCGCCGACGGGGGTATAGAGATAGACGTAAGGCTCTGGCGGCCTGGGTAGTCCCGGGAAGTCCGCGAGAAGTTGGGCAGCGGGGATGGGCTTGGGCAGACGCGCCACCCCTTCTATAACGAGAGCGACGCCGGCGTCTTTTGAGGCGAAGTACGCATCGAATCTCTCGCGACTTGTGGCCCTTGTGCCTACCTGGTGCCAGAGTTCCTCTAGGGAATCCACAAGATATTGGCGGAAGTAGAAGCACCCCGTGAGTGCGTTGGTGGTGCCCGTCTCGAAGAGGAATACGAAGCCAGTGTGTTGGGGGACATATTTGCGGAGTTCGAAGTGCTTCACACCGGCGTACAGACGCGAGGCGGGTTCGGGGAGGATCCTGATGAAGAGGTCGAAGGCTCCCTGGTGATTGCTGGAACCGGAGGGGTAATAGAGGTTGTACTTGGGGGGGAATGTTTTTCTCAGTGCGTCGACAGGCATCTTGAATATCTCCAGACGAGCGATGCTGCATGCTACCAAATGAGCGCCGCCGGGTAGCGCCGTTGCGCCCGTCGCCCAACCTTAGTGTAGCTTCGCGCCTCCGGCGTGCGTAGAGGCCGGACCCGCAGCACGCCTGCCACCCGACGATAGGGCGTCCCTCTACAACAGCCAGGAATGCAACGACTTCGAGAGTTTAAGCCCGTGCTGGTGGCGAGTCAATTCAAG
>DASUNJ010000875.1:0-9352 GCA_036277235.1 Thermoanaerobaculia bacterium
CAGGCTGGCCCTGGAGGCGGGGCAGCGGCCCGCGACGTCCCGGGTGCGCGCCACCCTCCTGGAAGCCGCGGGCTGGGAGCCTGAGGAGGGGACCGCGCCCAGCCTCTTCCATGAGACTGAAGAGACCGGCGTGCTCTCGGAGCTCTACTCGGGCAACGGCGTCAATCAATTCTCCTGGGTGGAGGGGGACCGGCAGCTCATCTGGGAGAGCCGCTTCTCCCGGCCCGAGCCCGAGTACTACCGCGCCCGCGCCGAGGGGATCGTGGGCCAACTGGAGCGTCCGCTCGCGGAGCCGTCCAAAATCATCTTCGGCCGCCTGGAGCAGGCTTTCGCCCGCACGCTGCCGCTGAGCGGCCTCGAGGGAGACGAGCCGAAGCTCACCCTCTGGCGCTGGACGGAGAGGGGAAGCGAGCAGATCGACGATCCCGCGGAGGTCGAGAGGATGGCCCGCCGGCTCCGGAGCGCCTGGATCGCCGCGAACGGCAGGGAGAAGGCGCCGGGCAAGAACACGGGGAAGAAGCCGCAGCTCACCCCTGAGCAAGAAGCGGAGATGAGGGCGCTCGGGTACGTCCGATGACGAAGCCCCGCCAGGGGCGACATGAAATAGCCCGGCACGTGAGTGCCGGGAAATCGGGAAGGTGAGGAAAGGTCCCAAGCCCCGGAGGGGCGGCATAAGGCAACGTCGGCTGGATCCAATGCCGTCCCTCCGGGACTGGGGAAGGGGGGAGGGGCTTCCATCCCGTTCCCCTTTCCCGGCACTCACGTGCCGGGCTAATTCATGTCGCCCTGCGGGCTTCGAGCATTGAAATTTCGGCGAGCTCCGTTCCACTCAGCTGTCAGACCAGAGGAGACCCCATGCCCGACAAGCCCATCGTCCGCTGTGCCATTCATCCCTCTGTCGGTGTCGCGCGCGTCGGCAACGCGCCGGCGGATGAGTACTACCTGGCCCCCGAGGTTCCAGGGAGAGCGGCCGATCCGCCCGGGGGGTACAAGAACGCCAAGGGGCAGGTCCGCAAGGAGGCGGCCCGCTTCCGGATCTACGGGTACGACGCGCAGGGCAACGTCGTCCGGGAGATCACCGCCGCGGACGCCGAGATCACCTGGGAGGTCCACCTGGCCAACCGCAAGGCTGCCTGGTACCAGTTCCAGAACGCCATGGATCTCAAGCAGTACGCCCTGCCCACGACCTACAGGAATGCGACGGTCGGCGGCGGTCTGCGCCAGGCGCTGGTGAACGACCCGGGTGCGATCCGGATCGAGGGAAGGAACACCAGCGGGCCCGGCTACCGCTTCGACCAGGGCTTCGTCACCTTCCCAGGCTCCGGTCCCGTCCAGGTCCCGCTGGGCGAGCTGCGGACCGACGACCAGGGCCGTCTCCTCGTCCTCGGCGGCGACGGCAAGTCCGGCTCGGCCACGAACCAGCCGGCGGTGACCTTCGCCAACAACGACGGGTGGTACGACGACACCTCGGACGGCCCGGTGCGCGCCCGGGTGAAGCTCAAGGGCGCCAAGAAGGCCATGGACGCCGAGCCGGCCATGGTCGCGGTGACGCCGCCCAACTTCGGCCCCGGGCTCTTCGGCGTGGTCACCCTCTACGACGTGATCTACGACCTCTTCCTGCGCCACGGATGGATCAAGGGGCCGAAGCGCCTGACCTTCTGGGGGCACGTCTTCCCGATCTTCGAGCGCATGGTAAACAGCCAGTGGGTGAACCAGGGCGCCTACATCCTCTTCGGACCAGGCTCGCCGGGCGACCTGACCGACCCCGACCTCCTCGCCAAGCTGGCGGATCCGGGCAAAGGGAGCCGGCCCGAGCGCGAGCGGGTCTTCCGGCTGTTCCGGCAGCCCGTCGAGCCCTGGGACGCCCCGGGCCGCCGCGCGAAGCTGCCACCGCCGCAGCCTTCCCATCAGCCGCCCTTCTACGGCGACGGCTTCGGGGAGTACGAGGACATCGCCATCGACGAGCTGGCGCTCACGCAGACGCAGTACGAGTGGCTGCGGCAATGGGCGGAGGGGAAATTCATCCCCGGCGAGCGCCAGCCGCAGAGCTTCGAGGAGATTCCTCTGGCGGGGCAGCCCGCGGCCCTGGACCGGACGCCTCTGGAGGATTGCCTGGGCGGTCCGTTCCATCCCGGCATCGAGCTGACTTGGCCGATGCGCCGCCCGAGCATGTGGAAGAAGCCGAAGGATGCGAACGGCCTGCCGTTCCGGCTCAACATCCTGCCTCCCGACCAGTCACCGCAGGACGATTTCGGCGCCGTGCTCACGCCTGAAGTCTGCCTCGGCTCCGGCGGACCGCTGGATGCGAGCGGCCCCGGCACGCTCACCCGCTGGCTGGGAATCCCCTGGCAGACCGACGAGGCGAGCTGCCTGGCCGGCTACGACACGTCGAGCTACTTGCCCGTGCCCTCGTTCTGGGCCGCGCGGGTGCCGAATTTCGTGCTCAGCCAGCAGGCGTTCGACCAGGCCACGGAGCCCCGGCTCTCGTACCCGCAGAGGTTCAAGCAGCTCGCCTACCGGCAGTTCTGGCTGCGCGACATCCAGGGCAACGGCTACCAGGCGCGCATCAACAACATGGTCAAGGAGTGGCACATGCTCGGTATCGTCGCCGAGCACACCGGCGACCTTGGGGTGGAGCCGGAGCCGGGGTTCCCGGCCCGCTACTGGGTGGAGACCGACCGTTCGACCCAGTTCAGCGACGCCGATCCCTCCTGGCGCCAGCTCCTGATGGTGGAGGGCCTGGAGGAGGAGGAGAGGAAGACCGACCTGCTCCGGAAGGCGGCGACCCCGCTCCCGGCTCTCGCGGCCGAGAGGCAGGAAGAGCCCGCCGCCGTCGTCCATCCGCGCCGCCGCAACATCCGGCGGGACGAGCGCTGATGCCAGTTCCGAGGGTGGCCATCGTGGGCGGCGGTCCCGCCGGCGCGGTGGCCGCCCTCGTGCTCGCCCGGCGCGGTGTGCGGGTGACGGTCTTCGAATCCGGCGACGCGCCGGCCGCCAAGGTGGGGGAGACCCTGCCGCCCGCCCTCACCCCCCTCCTGCGCCATCTCGGGCTGGAGGAGTGCCTCCAGCGCGACGGCCATCTCCGTTCGCAGGGCAACCGTTCGCTGTGGGGCTCACCCGAGCCGGGCGAGTCCCCGTTCCTGTCCAATCCCCATGGGGAAGGCTGGCACGTCGACCGCCGCCGGTTCGAGGCGCGGCTGGCCGAGGAGGCCCGCGAGGCTGGAGCGGAATGGCGCTGGGGATGCCGGGTCGAGCGGATCGAAGACCTGGACGCCGATTTCGTGGCGGACGCGACCGGCCGTTCCTCCCGTCTGGCCCGCCGGCTCGGAGCCAGGCGGCTGCGCTATGACCGGTTGGTGGGAATCTGCGCGCTGCTCTCCAGCCGGACGCCCGCGTCCGACACCTACACCCTCGTCGAAGCGACTCCGGAGGGTTGGTGGTATTCGGCCCTCCTCGCCGACGGCCGCCTGGCCGTGGCCTTCCTTGGAGACGGCGACCTCCTGCGCCCCTCCACCGATCCCGTCCCCTGGTGGCGGCGGCTGCGCGAGTCGAAAGCCACTCGGGAGCGGGTCGAGGCGCAGGGCTATGAATTTGGCCCGTCGTTGCGTGTGCTGCCCGCCGAGAGCTCGCGCCTCGACGTGATCGCGGGCGACGGCTGGCTTGCCCTCGGGGATGCGGCGGCGGCCTACGACCCTCTCTCCTCCTACGGCATCGCCTCCGCCATGGGCTCGGGCTTCTACGGCGGCCATGCCATCGCCGACATCCTCGCCGGCCGCGAGGAGGCGCGCTTCGCTTACCTGGACCTCATGCAACGGGCCTGCGGCACCTGCCTCGATCTCCAGCGCGAGCACTACGCCCGTGAGCGCCGCTGGCCGGACGCCCCCTTCTGGCGGCGTCGGCAGACTCCGGCGTATGGTCTGGAGCCTCAGGGTAGTCCTTGATGGCCATCGAGTAGACTATGATCGTCATGATGAAGGCAAGCACACTTTCTCAGAGAACCCGGCGGTTGGGGGTTGCCGAAGCCAAGGGCAAATTGTCGGAAGTGCTGCGGGATGCGGCACAAGGTCCAACGGTCATCCACAGCCGTGGGCGAGACTTGGCGGTCGTGCTCGCGGTCGAAGATTACGAGCGGCTATTGGCCGACCAGCAGGCCCCGAAGGCCGGCGGTGCTGCGTTCCTGCAGCGGGTCGAGGCCTTGAAGCAGCGGCATGGCGGTGGCGTTGGGGACTTCGAGCCTCCGCGCCTGGAATTCATACCGTCTGAGCCCTTCGCGCGGAAAAGAACGAGCCGTCGGTGATCCGCTACCTGCTCGACACGAACGTCATCTCAGAAACGGCACGACCGAAGCCGGATGCCAATGTGACCCGCTGGCTTGGTCAGCTTTCGGCCTTTACGCTTTCTTCCGTTGGTGTCTATGAGCTCGCATCGGGTATCCAGCGACTTGCGGCGGGGAAGAAGCGCGAGTTCCTGGAGGATTGGCTTGCCGAGCTTCTTGCATCCGGCTGTGATGTGCTGCCGTTCGACCGTGATGCGGCCCTCAGTTGTGCCGTCCTTGAGTCGGAAGCGCGTCGCCGTGGGCGAACGATCGAGCAGAGAGATCTGTTGATTCTTGCGATCGCCAAGTCTCAGGAACTGACCGCGCCGTGCTCGCCGCGAGGGCGAAAAAATGACAGTCAACACCTCTGGGATGAGATCGAACCCGTCAAAATGCCGTCGAACGCCTTCGAGATGAGATCGAGCGCGCTGAATTCCAATCTGACGGGCTCGAAGACAGATCGAGCGCGCTGGATTCGAGATTCGACGCGTTCGACATCAAAACGAGCGCGCTGGATTGGAGATCGGCCGCGTAAAAATGACAACGAGCGCGTTGGATTTGAATTCGAGCGCGCCAAACTGGAGTTTGACGGGCTGAGAGTCAAATCGCGCCCGTTGAATTCCAATCTAGCGCGCTCGAAGCCTCGTCGGACGCGCTGAAATCCAATCCTAAGCGCTCGAAGTCTTGTCGGACGCCTTAAAACGCAATCCAAGCCGCTCGAAGTCTCCTCGGACGCGTTGAACTGCAATCCAGCGCGCTCGGAGCCTGCTCTGGCGCACTCGAAGAGATCTCGGGTGCGCTGAAGTCCAAGTTTGTGCGCCGGGAGTGACCTCGGGCGCGCTGGAACCGGTTTTCAGCCTCCGCAAGTCTTCCACGACGCCCAGGAAGCCGTTCGCGTGAGAAAGGACTGTCCCCGAGCGCACTCGCGGCGACTTCGACGGACACGAAGGCGCCTGGGCTCGGCCGTAAGCTACGATAGGCTGCTCAAGCAAGCGGAAAGTGAGTCCACCAGATGCCAACCCTCGGAATGATCGGCGGACTCGGCCCGGAGTCCACGATCGACTACTACCGCCGCATTCTGGAGGCGTGGGAGCGGGTCGAACCCGGCACGTCTCCGTCGATCGTCATCGACAGTCTCGATGTCCAGCGGGCGCTGCGCCTCGTGGGGACGGACCGGCCGGGGCTCATCGACTATCTCCTCGCATCGTTGCGGCGGTTGGCGGGTGCCGGTGTGGACTTCGCCGTGATGACCGCGAATACGCCCCATATCGTGTTCGACGACCTCGTGGCCCGGTCTCCGGTGCCCCTGCTGAGCATCGTCGAGGTGTGCGCCGAGGAGGCGAGAGGGCGCGGGTTGGGGCGGCTGGCCCTTCTGGGCACGCGGTTCACCATGGAAGGGCGGTTCTATCCGGAGGTGTGCGCACGCCACGGGATTGCCGTGGTGACTCCGGATGACGCGGACCGGGCCTGGGTTCACGAACGGTACATTGAGGAGCTCCTCAGGGGCGAATTCCGGGACGACACGCGCCAGCGGTTCATTGCGCTCGTCGGCCGTCTCCGGGATGAGGAGGGCGTAGAGGGGGTCATTCTCGGCGGGACCGAGCTGCCGTTGCTCCTGCCCGCGCCGGTTATCGCGGACCTTCCGGCGCTCGATACCACGGCGCTGCACGTGGCCGCCATCGTCGAGCGTCTCCGCAGCTAGGGCACCTGGTAACCGTTGGCCTGCAGGTGCTCCATCAGGAACGCACGCACGCATCTGGACTTCTCCAGGTACCTGACACGCTCTGCCCGGTTTGACTCAGCGGAGACGGAGGCGTATCCTTTAGTTAAAAAAGTTGGTCAAGCTTATCGATATGTTGCCATCAGTCGCGGGAATGGCCATGCTGTCGGAAGGCGAAGGAGGTCTCAATGCATGATGATGAAGTAGCCAAAGCAGAGGCCGCTCAGGCTGAACTACAAACGTTCTTGACTGCTGTTCGCCAGCGGCACGACCGGGTGAACCCGTGTTTCATGACAGGCAAGGGATGCGTCTATACCGACCAAATCGATCAGGCACTGAAGCTCAGGGAGGAGCAAGAAGCTTGCAGAGGCTTCATGATCATGCCCTTTCGTCCGAGACTCCGCGTGTTTTTCGAAAATTGTCTCCGGCCCTTCTTTTATAGCAACTACGATAGAGACGCGGATTTCAACGTCGGTGCACAACCCGCGCCAAACAAGTTCGCTCTCGAGCGGGCCGACGACGTAAGCCGGCCGGGTATCATAATCTGCGAGGGCATCTGCAAGCGTATCCAAGAATGTGACTTCATCGTTGCTGATATATCGGTGCCGAACGACAACGTTTTCTACGAGTTGGGCCTGGCCTACGGCATTGGGAATAAGATTCTCCTGATCCATCAGCGCGGTGCGGAATTCGGGTCGAAGTGGGCTGAATACCTGCGCCCCCAGGCGGAAGAACACACAGATTATACTGTCAAGCAGTACGACAGTCTTCAGATGATCAATCGGGAGCAGTTCAAAGCATCTCAGTATCTCTGGAAGCGACAGCCCTCCGCTGTAAGTGAGACTCGGAATAGTCCAGATGTCCTGTTCTTCGAGATGATGGCGGACGGGAACAAGGAACCAGACCCGCCACCCACAGGATTGCACGATGACGATATTCTCCTTTCCTTCAGAACGCATGTGCTGTCCGACATCGGTATTGCACTAGGTCGAATAGCAGCGTCCCTGCAACGGCAAGAAGTCGCGAGCCAGAACACTATACCCAGTGAGTATCTTGACAAGATTATCCGGAAGCACCTGGATAAAGCGTCCATCGTGGAACCTACGGATCCTTTCAGCAAGACCCGCGACCGTGTCGATCAATGCTATTGCCTGATCGTGCGCACCGGGATGGATTGTCATCCCATGTCGTACTTCTGGCTGGGTTACGGCCACGCGCGTGGCAAGAACGTCATACCTATCACGCAACTCGTTTTGGAGAGACCAGAAGGGGCGATTGACGGATTACATCAAGGAAGAGACAAGTCCATTGATTCAATCCGCCAAACCGAGTATCGCAATGCCACTGCAAAGGGGAAAGTTGTTGACCTCGCGTTCGATATCCGCGCCCAGCGGCATATGACTTTCGATCCCCAACGTCCCGAGCTTCTGGAACACCAGTTGGAGCAGACTCTCACGGAAATGATTAGGGCGGACTTCTCAGAGTGGTCTCGCAAAAGGTTCTGGGCCAATATCCTCGGTAGCCGCGGGGAGGTGTCTATCATCACCGGCGGACTCCACAGCGAGGACCACAATCGGGAAATGATTGGCGACTGGGATTTGAGAGCAGCCTCAGAGCTGACATCATATTTTAGTCGTCACCAGTATCGCCCAAAAATCGAGACGCCGATATATCAACCGGAGTTCGCTAGGCATTTCGACGAGTCGATGACCACGGGGCGCTACATCGAGCAGGTAACAAAAGAAATCAGAATCGCCGACAAGAACTGTGTCGTAATAGCATCTCCTGACGTGAACCCACTGACCGAGATCCTCTTGGGTCGGCTTTTTGGAGTCAAAGACTCGGTTTTGTTTTCAACCGAGTTGAAGGCGGAAGATTACCCGGATGCGATCATCGTTTACAAGCAACGGAAGAGACAGGCAGGTGACAGGGATACGGGAACAAAGGTGGCACCACAGCACAGATCGGAAGCGCCCAGAGCTTTCTACAGGGAAGTAGTGGGCGAAGGGGAAATTGAGGAACGAGGCTTTCGATCGCGCGGGTTTGCCCGCAGTGAGAAAAAGTTGCTGCCGTATTATGGCCAAAACGAGTACGAGAGAAGGGGGGAGAGACCTTTTAAGATCTATGCTCAACTCGTCATTGCGCGCAATCCATTTGCTAGCCGTGAAGGTCCCGCTCGCTACGTAGTCATTTTAAACGGGGTGAGCGGGCCTGCCACATTTGCACTTACCCACGTACTTACCGGTGGCGGTAACGAGGAGTTCGAATCGTACAAACAGTCCGGGTTTGACCCTGCAGCCACCTCTGAATCCATTCTCAATAAATTTTTACCTCTCATGACCGCGCCGAACTTCCGTTGCATTGAATGCGTGATCGAAGTGGAGGTTGGGGAGGAGCCGAAGACTCAGGAGACCAGAGGACTCTCGCCAGAGCGGACGAAGACAGCTCAAGGCGCTGGTGCTACCTTCGATTGGCGGCGTATCTTGCGGTGGAGACTGGACAAGGATGTTCTCGGCCTCGAAGTGAAGGAGCTACCGGAGGCACCGGAATAGGTTCTATCCGCACCGGTTCGCGGACCTTCCAGCACTCGACACCACGGCGCTGCACGTGGCCGCCATCGTCGAGCGTCTCCGACTGTAGAGCCCCACGAGGCGTCTCTACGGCACCTGGTACCCGTTGGCCTGCAGGTGCTCCATCATGAAGGAGCGCACCTTCGCCGGATCGGGGGACGCGCATGCATCCCCCCCGGCCTCGATCCGAGAGATCGCCAACTCGTCAGTGGGCAGGTCGAGCGTGAGCGCCGTGCGGCCCGAGATCACGGAGAGCGAGCCCAGTGAGAACCAGGGAGGCTCCGGGAGGAGCATCCAGAACTTTCCGTTGGTCCTCACGAGATTCTGGTTGTACCTCGCGCTCACGATCCAGCGGCAGGGATCGGGCCGGCCGCGCAGCAGCGAGGCGCCGCCCATCCAGGGCGGCGCCTTGATCCCAAGGGCGTCGAGGAGCGTGGGAGCGATGTCCAGATTCTGTGCGTTCTCCGGCACCCGCCCGGCGCGCGCCCCGCCGGGGAATCGGAAGAGGAGCGGCAGCCGGTCCAGGGTCGTGTGCTGTGCCCCGTGGTCCGAATAGAGGACGACGATCGTCTTGTCCAGGAGCCCTCTGTCGCGCAGGAAACCCACCATCTTCTCGAGCGAAAGGTCGAAGTCCACCACCGCGTCGTCGTAGAAGTCGGGCATCCAGTTTCTTTTCTGCACCTTGCCCAGCGAGAAGACCTGTTGCCGCGGCTTGAACCGCCTGCCGTGGGTGCCCATCAGATGGAC
>DASUNJ010000876.1:0-3125 GCA_036277235.1 Thermoanaerobaculia bacterium
CCATCGAGCGGGCGCAGAAGCAGGTCGAAGGCCGGAACTTCGAGACCCGCAAGCACCTGCTCGAGTACGACGACGTGATGAACAAGCAGCGCGAGGCGATCTACAAGCTGCGCCGCGACATCCTCGACGGCCAGGAGGGCCGCGAGTACGTCCTGAAAATCGCTTCGGAAGTGGTCGACTCCCTGCTCGAGACCCACGCCGGCGAGAAGCTCGATCCGATGGACTGGGATCTCCCCGGCCTGCGCACACAGTATCTCTCCTACTTCAACATCAACGCGGGCGAGCTGCGGCTGGAGGAGCTGGGCATCGACGAGCTGCGCGACACCCTCTGGAAGACGGTCGAGCAGGCCTACCTGGAGAAGGAGCAGCGGCACTCGGACGAGGCGATCCGCAACTTCGAGCGCGCCATCATGCTGCACGCGGTCGACGTGGCCTGGAAGGACCACCTGCTCGCGCTCGACCACCTCAAGGAGGGCATCGGCCTCCGCGGCTATGCCCAGCGCGACCCGCTCAACGAGTACAAGCGGGAGAGCTTCGAGCTCTTCGAGGCCATGAAGGAGCGGATCGAGGACGACATCATCCAGAAGCTGTTCCGCTACGAGCCGATGACCGAGGAGCAGATGCTCGAGCAGCGCCGCCGCCAGCAGCGCGCGGCACCTCCCCGGATCGAGCTCTCCGCTCCGCCCAAGGTAGAGGGACCGCAGCGGCCGCAGCCGAGCGCGAGCAAGGACGTCAAGGTCGGCCGCAACGATCCCTGCCCGTGCGGCTCGGGCAAGAAGTACAAGAAGTGCCACGGGGCGCAAGTCACCGTGGGCTGACCCCTCACCCCCGTCCCCTCTCCCATCGCACTCCCATCCCCCGGGAGAGGGGCGCCCCCACCCAACAGCTTTAGTTAGCTCCGGTCCCCCTCTCCCGGTCGGGCGGGAGTGCGATGGGAGAGGGGCCAGGGGTGAGGGGCTCTTCTTCTTCTGCTATCCTCGGCCACCAACTCATGAGCGCCATGCACGATCTCGATCCGCGACCGGCCCTCACCTTCGACGACGTGTCGATCGTCCCGGGCTTCTCCGAAATCCATCCCAACGACGTGGACCTGCGCACCTTCGCCTGCCGCGGGACCGGCCTGAACATCCCGATCCTTTCGGCGGCCATGGACACGGTCACCGAATCGCGCCTGGCCATCGCCCTCGCCCAGGAGGGCGGCATGGGCATCGTCCACAAGAACCTGCCCATCGAGGTGCAGGCGGAAGAGGTGGACAAGGTGAAGCGCAGCGAGGCCGGCATGATCGTGGACCCGGTCACCATGCGGCCGGACCAGAGCATCCGCGAGGCCCTCGGGGTCATGGCGAGCTACAAGATCTCGGGCGTGCCCGTCACCTCCGCGGATGGGCAGCTCGTCGGCATCCTCACCAACCGCGACCTCCGTTTCGAGGAGAACCTCGACAAGCGGATCGACGAGCTGATGACCAAGGAGAGGCTGATCACCGTGCCCGAGGGGACCACCCTCGAGCAAGCCAAGCTGCTCCTCCACAAGCACCGGATCGAGAAGGTCCTGGTGGTCGATACCAGCGGCACCCTCAAGGGGCTGATCACGGTCAAGGACATCCAGAAGGCCATCCAGTACCCGATGGCCTGCAAGGACGAGCTCGGCCGGCTGCGGGTCGGCGCGGCGGTGGGCGCCTCGGGCGACTTCCTGGAGCGCGCCGCGGCCCTGGTGCGCGCCAAGGTGGACCTCCTGGTTCTCGACTCCTCCCATGCGCACAGCAAGGGGGTCCTCGATGCCGCCGCCACGCTGCGCGAGCGCTTCCCGGAGGTCAAGCTGGTCGTCGGCAACGTGGCCACGGCCGAAGGAACGCTCGCCCTGATCGAGCGCGGCGTGGACGCGGTCAAGGTCGGCATCGGCCCGGGCAGCATCTGCACCACCCGGATCGTCACCGGCGCCGGCGTGCCCCAGGTCACCGCGATCCAGGACTGCGCGCGCGCCGCGGCCGAGCACGGCGTGCCGGTCATCGCGGACGGCGGCATCAAGTTCTCCGGCGACCTGACCAAGGCGATCGCGGCCGGCGCCACCGCGGTCATGATCGGCTCGCTCTTCGCCGGCACCGAGGAGAGCCCCGGCGAGACCATCCTCTACCAGGGCCGGACCTTCAAGGCCTATCGCGGGATGGGCTCGCTCTCGGCCATGTCGCGCGGCAGCGCCGACCGCTACTTCCAGGAGGGCGGCCCCGGCGCCGCCACGCTGGGCAAGCTGGTGCCCGAGGGGATCGAGGGCATGGTCCCGTTCAAGGGGAGCGTCCACCAGATGCTGCCGCAGCTCACGGGCGGCCTGCGCGCCGGCATGGGCCTGGGCGGCTGCGCCTCGATCGAGGAGCTGCGCACCAAGGCGCAGTTCATCCGCATCTCCACCGCCGGCCTCAAGGAGAGCCACGCCCACGACGTGGTGATCACCAAGGAAGCCCCGAACTACTGGGTCGAGCGGCCCTGATCCAGGGACCCTCTGAAACCTCAGCCCTCCTCTTCTGCCTCTTCGGCGAGGAGGGACCAGACCTCGACCCGCAGCATCTCTTCCTGGTGCCGGGCCACGAGGTCGACGTTGTGCCGCAGGGCCGGAGAGGCCGGCGGCTCGTAGGCCCCACCCCGGAGCTGGGCGATCCTGCGCTCCAAGGCCGCCCGGTCTTCGCGGTCGCGCATCGTGTCTCTCACCCTCTCCATTCCTTCGAGCATGGCTTGGCGGCTCCCTTCGTCCATGCTCTCCCAGTCGGCCGTGATGCGGACGAGCACGGCATCCGCGACCCGCGCCTTCACCCACTGATACTCGGCCGGGTCCCGTCTCAGCTCCCGGGCGGCTCGCGCATCGGCGGCCGGGTCTCCGGTCCGGTCCGCGATCTGCTTCTCGCGCGGCCGCACCTCCAGGAAGAGCTCGATCTGCTTTTCGGTCAGCTTGCCGTCAGGCGGCGGCGTAAACCGGGAGACCCGGGCGGGAACCACGGCCTCGCGGGCGGGCTCCTCTGGCTTCTCCCGGCAGCCCGCCAGGAGCGCGGAGAGAAGAATCAGGAAAGACAGGTACTTCAGCTTCATGCAAGAAGACGGCTGCAAGAGGCATTCCGCAAGAAAAAGGAGCCCACCCG
>DASUNJ010000877.1:0-11018 GCA_036277235.1 Thermoanaerobaculia bacterium
CGGCATGGCCACGGCGGCGGCGCTGCGCAGGAGCGCCGGGGAGGCTGGGTGCTGACCCAGGGCCGCACCTAGTGTGCGGGTAGCGTAGGTGAGTTGGTTGATGGGCGAGGAGAGCCGATGCGCGCCGTTCTGCGCCAGCACGGCAAGAATGTCGCCATGCTGAAGGCCCCGCGAGACGGCTAGGCGGGTCCATGCGAGGTCTACGGCTTTGCTGGAACCTCCTACGGCGGCGGAGTAGGTCTGAAGGCGAGGAACGCCAAGCGAGGCGAGTTTGGCGGCGAGGGCCGCCGTGCGCTCGGCTCGGGCGGCGGTCAACTCGGCGGCCAGGGTCTGGGCTCGGCCATAGCAGACACCATGCGCGGAAAGGACTTTCTCTGAGGGACCGATGCCCGCCAACGGGCCGAAGGCGCGAGCGGTCGGGGTGCCGGGCTGCGCGTAGGCGAGTTGGACAGCCCGCTCGAGGAACGGCCGGACCTCGGCGCCAGCCGGGGCGTGCTGCACCCAGACGGCGAGCTTGGAACCGTCCTGGACTACGGCGGCGGGCTGGAAGCCGGCCGCAGCCGCCCGGGCGAGTTGGTCTGGGGAAGTCCAGCCCACGAAGTGAGCGCCAGTGCCGGAGGAGGGACGCACGGCGATGACCAGGCCGCGACTGTACGAGTCGGCGAGCTCCGGGAGGCGGTCGAGGACTTCGCTCGGTGAGAGCCTGGCAAGGAGCTGGCTGCCGGAGCCGGTGCCGATCCGGATGTCTACGTGCGATGCATTGAGGGCTGAGAGGTGCTGCTCGACTACCCTTCGTGCGTCCTGAGAAGCTTCTGGAACTGCGCTTACAGCGCTTGAGGATTTTCGATCGAGGGGACCTCCCGGTGTCATCTCAAGGTTCGCGGGCAGAACCGTCGCACCGAGGGTGCGGAGTGGGACTTCGAGCCCGCCGGCGCTGTAGTACCAGGTGCCGCTCGTGTTGGTCCGAAGCGCAATGCCGGCTTCTGAAAGGCGGGCCAGGAACGTCTCGGGCGTCGGGCGGTCGGCCAGGGCGGCGCGGACGTACTGTTGAAGCACAGTGCGGGCGTCTCCTTCCAAGGTGCTGCGGCTGGGCCGGCCGGCGGCGGCAAGTGCATTGACGGCGAGACCCGCCGCCATCGAAAGGGCGACCTGAGGATTGGTGAAGGCACCGTAGAGAGAAAGACCCGAGAGCAGGGCCGACCCTCCTGGGAGCTGGCGCAGAAGAGCGCGGCCAGGATTACGCACGACAGAGACGATCCGCGAGACATTTGCGGCCGTTTGGAGCGCCTGGCCCCCGTCCGAGCGCAGCGCAGCGCCGGCTTGGGCGACGACGGAGCGGCCGGCGCCCGGCCGCAGCATGGCGAGGCGAGCGCCGAGGTCGGAAGCGACCTCTGGCGACCAGGCCGTCGGGACCTGGGGGGGTTTGGACCTCAAGAGATGCTGATGGCGCGCGGGATCGAAGGTCAGGCCATGATTCTTCTGCAGGGCGCCCCAGGAGTAGGAGCGTCCGAGGGAGCTGCCGCGGAAGCTCTGACGTCGGTAATCGAAGGAGATCCCGCGGACCTGCTCGCCACTCGTTTTCAGGCGGACCTCGACGCCGGAGGCCCGGAGCCGCCGGGCGAAGGTGGAGAGATCGGGCTTGTCCGCGGCCGCGTTGCGCACCAGCGTCTGAAGCTGTCCGCGCAGGTTCTCCTGCCCTGTGCGCCGATCGCGCTGGTACTCGGCGCGGGACGGTGTCTTGTCCTGGTCGCGATGGACTCGGACAGGGGGCTGCAGTTTCAAGTCTTTCTCGATCCGCCGGAGAACCTCCATACCCTTCTTGTAGTCGCCGGAGTCCGAGACAAGCTTGCCCTGTTCAGAGACCCGCGAGGCCACGATATGGACATGGTCATGCTTGCGGTCGGTGTGACGGACAAGGAGGTAGGGGCAGTCGGTAAAGCCCAAAGCATCCAGGTAAGTGCGGGCGGCCTGCCTCCATTGCTGATCGGTGAGGACCTCGCCCGGTCGAAGGTTGAGTGACGCATGGAAGATGGGCTTGGAGGTGAGTTCCGCTTCGTGGGCCTGCCGGCCCAGGTGCGCGGAGATCTCCGAAGCGGACGCAGTGCGCTCGAACGAGCCGCCGATGATCTCGGCTCCGGGCTTGTTGCGCACGTATCGGACGCAGCCGCCGAAGCCCTGTCCCTTTGAGATCGAATGAATCATCGGCCGCCGCCTGCTTCACTTGCTGGCGGGGTCCGTGCCGGCCGCCTTCCTCGCGACGCGCCTGCCCCGGTGAGCCCCGAAGCGCATGGGAGCCGTCTGCCGGGAGGTCATCCAATCCTCCACCTCGGAGTCGTCCCATCCCACGGTGCGCGACGTAAGACGGCGAGCGCGGGGAAACTCTCCTTTGGCCATCAGCTCGTAAATGGTGGACCGACTGACGCCGGTCTTGCTCACGACTTCAGCCATGCGAAGGTAGCGGGTCATGACTCCCCCTGTGTCGGACTAGGAATTGCGGGACGGGCTGAGCAACTGCGCTGATGGCCGGCCCGCGCTTGCTTGGTCTTGAAGGATCGACCGCACCCTTGGCAGGCGAACGGCTCGGACTCGACAGGCGACTCCGGGGCGGTGATCTCGAGCGCTGCGTGCCGGAGCAGGCTTCGCGTGCGCTCGGCCTCCTCGGCTCGCTCGGCACGCTGCTCTGCCAGGGCCGCTCGCTCTTGCGCGAGCCGGTCCCGCTCAAGGGCGTCATCACGCTCCGCGTAGAGCCGCAGTTCCAGCGCCTCGCTATCGAGACGATCCGGCGAGCTCGCGGCAGCGGCGAGCATGCAGCCGGCCGCGGTCATTTCATGAGCCAGGGCGGCCAGGACAGCCCAGGCGGCGCGTAGTGCGGGAGAGTTGACGATCTCGTGCAGCTGCTGGCCGGCGAGGCGCGCTGCAATGGCTGGCGCGACAAGCCCGGCTGAAGCCGTGAGCACCATTAGCCAGGCGAAGCCAAGGGCAAGGCGCCAGCGTGGCGCGGTCAGGGCAGCGTGGGCGATGTAGATGCCGCCACCCGTGACGGCGACAGCAGTCCCCATCGCGGCCACGCTGAGCAGGATTTGCTCGGCCTGCTCTGCAACCGGCAGTCGGTCTGCGGCGAGGATGGTAAGGACAAGGCGGGGAGCCTGTACGAGGATCGCGGCAGCCGCCAGTACCGTACCAAGGCGATTGGCGTTGGCCGTCGAGGGCTTGGTGTCGTCCATGGGCGCATTTTTATACAATCTTGTAGAATAATGCAAGCGGCAGGTTGCCTCTCGACATGCCGCCAGGAGACCCCATGGGTAGACCCCGACTCTCGGGCGAGAAACGACGCTCTCTGCGGATCGCCGTCCGCCTTTCCTCCAGCGACCTTGATGAGCTGGAAGCACGCAAGGCTGCCGGCGAGTCGCTGTGCGGCCAAATTCGCAGCAAGGCACTTCGGCGGACTGGGCCCGACCCGGTCCCGGAGGTCAATCGAATTGTCTTGCGGCTTCTCAACGAGCATGGCCAACGCATCAACGATCAGGCACACGCCGCGCACCTGGGCGCAACCGTCACCCTTACCTCCAAGCAACTGGCCGAGCTGGCCGCCCTGCTGCGTCGAATTCTACAGGACCTGCGCCGGTAGCGGCGGCCAAGCGGGCTCACCGCGGACCGCCGCTACTCAGGACCTCCTACCGGGCATAGCTGAGCGGGGCGAGGCGGCTCCAAGCATAGCCGGCGCTCACGAGCGCAGGACGGGAACCGCGTTGACCTCAGATGCCCGCCCCGACGCAGTAGGGGTGGCGGGGACCCGAAGGGGGGCCCCGCGGGGGATGGGGCCTCTACATGGCCTGGTCGTCCTCTTCCCCGACAACAGCATTGCGCACGGAGCGCGTCAGCCGAGCAATCTCCCAAACCAGTTCCGGAGTAATGGTGCCAGGGGTCCCAGAGCTGAGCGAGTAACCAAGCTGAGCCAGATTTGTAGCAAGGCGCGACAGCTCCACCCGGGCTCGACGGTTCTGGGCGGACACCGGCCGCGGAAGCCGTCGCCCGAGAGCAGCCAGCCGGACGTAGACGCTGAGCGAAAGGCCAGCTAGCTCGGAGCGGGCTCGCAGCTGCTCCAGCTCGCTTGGAGAGACGGGTACCGATAGACGGTATGCGAGGAGGCGGGCGGGATCTTTGGGTGGGCGGGCCATAAGCGTGTTTTCCGAACGAACAAAGAGCTAGCCCAGAGCTGAACTAGCATTTAGCAGTTGTGCGCGCCTCAAGAATAGAGGCGAGCGTTTCAAGCCCTTCGCCGTCCACCCGGTAGGCCTCCAGGAACTTCTCAAATTGTCGCCTCAAGGCCACTTGCCAGGGTACTGTCGGCGTGTAGATGTGGAGTGGGCGCCCGCGGGCCTGGCGCTCGGGTTCCACGGAGAGGTACCCCTTCTGGGCCACCCGCGACAAGAGGACTCCGCATGTGCTTGGGGCGAAGGATCGAAGGTTTCTAAGTCTGAGCTGCTTTGAGACCTGGAGTGGATTGGCCGAGCGCAGATCGTAAATGCAGGCCAGAACGTCCCATTCCGAGGGCGACAGCGGTTCGAGGGGCTGGTAGTTGGTGTCCAAGGGGCGCGCTCTCGCAGAACATTGTAGCGTCTCCAAGGCACCTCGGGTACCGCCCCTGCCAAGCGCCGTCACCCCGGCTTCGTACCAGCCGCACGGCAACCGGATACCTTGTTTGAGCGACCCATAGGGAGCGCAAAGACCGTTTTCGTGCGACGAAAACATAGCTTGCTCCTCCGCCAGCTCTGCACGCTCCTCCGCCAGCTCTGCACGCTCCTCTGTACTCGTCCGCCAGCTACCGGCCTCCTGCGCACCTCGGCCCTCCAGTCGCTCGGACCCGGCCCGGCCTATTCCCTGAAACGCAGCTTCGGGTTGCTCCGGGCCTTCGAGAGGAAGTCCTGGAGGCGTCGCACGAGGCCAGCGGTGACGCGCTCCTGCTCGACGGCTTCCTGGAAGAGGATGACTGCGGCGACGGCCTCCCGTTCAACCTTTTGCGCCTGGAAGATCTTGAGGATCTCCTGCGCCAGCGCCTGGATCTCCCCGTAGCGCCCCTCCTCGCGGTAGAGAAGCGCCACGTCCAGGCTCGCCAGGGCGTAGTCGTAGGGGAGCTGCCTCTCGTCGAAGTCACACCGCACCTGTTCCAGGCCGTCGAGAGCCTCCCGGCGCTTTCCCAGGCCGCCATCGAGGTTGGCCTGTAGCCACACGGCCTTGACCAGATCGAGGTCGTTGCCAAGCATCTCGGCCAGCATCCGCACCTCCTCCACGATGGATGCCGCTTCCTTGGCTCGCCCCAGGCGCAGAAGGTTCGCCGCTTGGTTGAAGCGGATGCCAAAGTAGAGCCGTGGCTGGCGTGCGCCGTCGATGGCTTGGGTCGCCTCTTCGAGAGTGTGGAGGGCTTGGTCGTGCTGCCCGGCATCCTGAAGCGTGCAGGCCTTGTTGAGCAGGAGGTGACCAACTTCCTCGGGCTTGGCAACCGCGAGCGCCTCGGCGTGGAGGTCGAGAGCCTGAGTCGTAAGGCCCTGCTCTCGGCGCACGGAAGCTCCCAGGTCGAGGAGCCGTGCTTTGGAGAGTAGGCCCGCCTCATCTTCTCCTTCGTGCCAGCTCCGCAGGGCGCGAGAGAACGTCGCCCCTGCGAGAGGCACGTCATTGAGGGCTCTCTGGGCGCTGGCGAGGAACGCCAGACAGTAGCCTTCCAGGCGCACTCGCCAAGAGCCCGTGCCGGGCACATGGCGAGCCACGAAGAGTGCCAAGTCGGCCAGTTCGAGAGCATCTGCGGGCTTGTCCGCTGCCGCGCTCTCGCTCTCCCGGCAGATGCGCACGGCGAGAAGCCAGTCCTGGTAGGAGCGGGCTCCCCCGATGAGCAGCCGTTGCCTTGCTTCGGAGCAACTCTTGAGCCGTTGCCATAGCTGCTCGACGCGCAGGTGATCGTGATCGCTCGGAGGAGAGGGCTGGCTCGGAGGCGGTGCACTCCTGAGAATCGCCAGCTCCACACGGGCCAGGGCCACGGCCCGGTTCACGAAATCCCAGACGGCGGATCGAGTTTCCCTCTGCCACCCGGCCTCGCGGGTGGGTAGTTTCTCTGCCTGCTCCAGGGCGTGCGCCGTCCGGATCAGGCGGAGCCACCAGCTGAGGAAATCGACGAAGCGCGGGCGCGCCTTCAGTGCCGAGAGAATCCGCTGAAGGGTGGCAGGTTGCATACTCTCCCCCTGCTCATAGCGGCTGATCTGGCTCCTGTCGGTCCTACTCAACAGGGCAAGCGCGTCCTGCGTCAGGCCTGCCAACCAGCGCAGGAAGGAGAGGATCTCTCCTTGCTCTGGGCGGTCCTTTCCCTCATCGGCCATGCCATCCCTCCGCCGCCCGGGTCACGGTTCGTGACCCGGAAGTGGATTAGTTCACCGGGCTGCAGGCACCATTACCCTGTGAGGCGCCTGCGCGGCCAACGACGGCCGCCATGCGCCGCCTCCTCTTGAAAGGAGCCCGCATGTCCCGCAGCCGGAAACTCCGTATCTTCGTTCCTCTCATCGTCGCAGCGGCCCTGGCTCTGCCTTCCGCCTCGGCCGAGTCGCGCCAGAAGCGAGACCGGACGCCCTGCGCCACCACTAGCCTTTGGAACACCCTGACGTCGATCTGGGCGGCCATCGGCTGCAAGCTCGACCCCCACGGCAGCTGCGTAGTGGAACAGCCCGCACCGCCCCCGGAAACGGACATCGGCTGCAAGATCGACCCAAACGGCGGCTGCGCACCCGAGAGCTAGGCACGCCGAGGTTTTGCCGGGGAGGGGACTGGTTCTCCTCCCCCGCGGTTCAAGGCCTCGAACCGGAGCTTCGGATTGCTCCTCGCTCTCGAGAGGTAGTTCTGGAGCCTCCTCACTAATGCGTCGGAAACCCGCTCCTTCTCGGCAGCCTCCTGGAAGAGGATCATCGAGGCGATCGCCTCCCGGTGCACTTCCTGCGCCCGGAAGATCTCCAGGATCTCCTTCGCCAAGACGCGGATCTCTCCAAACCGGCCTTCCTCGCGGTAGAGCAGCGCCGCGTCCAGGCTAGCCAGCGCGTAATCGTAGGGAAGATTTCTGGCATCGAAGTCGCGCCGCACCTGAATCAGGGTATCCAGCGCCTCTCTACGCTTCCCCAGGCTGGCATCGGCGTTGGCTCTCAGCCAGACGGTCTTGATCAGATCCAGGTCGTTTCTCAGCTCTTCTGCAAGCAGTCGCACAGCATCGACGATCGGACCCGCCTCCGCCGCTCTCCCAAGGAGGATAAGATTTGCCGCCTGATTGAATCGCAGGCCGAAGAGCAGACGTGGCTGGCGCTCGCCGTCAATGTGTTGGGCCGCCTTTTCGAGAGTAAGCAGTGCCTCGTTGTGCGCTCCGTGATCCTGATGCGTACAAGCCTTGCTGAGCAGAAGGTGACCGACCTCCTCCGGCCGGGCAACCGCAAGCGCATCGGCGTGCAGCTCAAGCGCTTGAGGAAAGAGGTCCTGCTCCCGGCGCACAGAAGCTCCCAAATCGAGCAGCCTTGCTTCGGAAAGCAGGCCCGCCTCGTCCTTTCCCTTGTCCCAGAGGCGAAGGGCATCCGTAAATGTCGCCCCGGCAAGGGGAACGTCGTTGGCCACCTTCTGCGCGTTGGCGAGGAACGCGGTAGACCAGCCTTCCAGCCGGTGCCGCCAGCCGTCAATTTCGGACACGTGGCGCGCCACGAACACGGCCAGGCCAGCCAGACCCAGGGCGACGGGCGGCTTGTCCGCCGCCGCCTTCTCGCTCCTGTGGCAGAGGTGGACGGCCAGCCCCCAGTGCTGGTAGTCGACCGCGTTCTCGATCAGATCCCGCCGGGCGGAGTCGGAGTAGGGTTTCAGACGCTCGTAGAGCTCCTCGCCTTCTCGCAAAGCCAGGGCCGCCTTCTCCTCGCGGACCTCGCGGAGGAGATCGTCTCGGACCCGGTCGGCCACGTCCCGGCCGGCCATGGCCGCCGCGCGTTGGATCACGCGCCACTCTTCGCCCGTGGGATCGACCGGCGTCCTCAAGGGCGGCGGAGGCAGGAGTAGGCTCGCGGCGAAGACGGCCCGCTCGACCTCCTCCGGCCCCAGCTCCATCAGCGCAGCCAGCTCTTCGAGCCGCTCGCGGGTGAGGTCACCCGATTCATAGACCGACATCGTGCTCTGCGACACGCCGGCCTTACCGGCCAGCTCCTTCGCGGTCCAGCCGTTGGCCTTGAGGAGGCCGGTGAGGGCGAGGCCGAGGAGCGAGGGGATCTTTCGTGCCATGTCTCTCCTTTGCGCACTTCCTAAACAAGAGAGTGCGCGTGAAGAGCTTTTCGTGACATCCGGGAAAGATCCTTCGCTGGTCCACGAAACAAGTTCATGCGGGAAACACGGATCGTGGCAATTAGCTCCGCCTGCCTCGCAGAAGGGACAATCGGCCTTAGCCTCCCTTCCGATCGAGAGAGGAGGCGTGAGCTTGGGCAATACCGGCAGAGGCGTTGTGATCCCGTTCTTCAGTGCAGAACAGGCAATGAGAGTGGATGCATGCCAGCGGCCCGGCCGCAGCGGCTCGCCGCCCGGATCGTCGAGGCCGTCGACAGCGCCGAGCAGGGCATGAGGACGATCGAGGCTGCCCTTCATGACTCTCATCCCGCGCCGGCCCGGCTCGGCAGCTTCATCCGCGGCGAGCTGAGCCGCGAGGAGAACCGCGCCCTCGTCCGCCACCTATTGACCGGCTGCCCCGATTGCGCAGCCTTGCTCCGCCCTCTCCTTGGTCAGGCTGGACATTCCCCGCTCCGCTGGGGAGGAGCCACCGTCGAAGAATGAATGCTACCTGCTTCCATCTCGCCTGGTTCAAGCTGAACACCGACTTCTTCATGAGCGGTAAGCCCACGTCCGAGCCCGCTCATGTCATCGCGGAGCTTCGGCGCTTGGGAGGGGCGGGCGTTTGACCATCGCCCTTCTCTACCTGCTGGGAAGAATGCCGGAGGCGGATGAGGAAGCCTACGAGATCCACCTTTTAGAGTGCCCCACCTGCCTCGCTCGCGCCGAGGCGGTCGAACAAGCGCTGCAATTGCGGGGCTACCTACAAGATGAGATACGGAACATGAGAGATCTTCATAAGACAAAAGGTGAAGGCGTAGTGATCCCGTTCCACGCTGCCAGGGCAGGCCTGTGGGCTGCGCAAAGAGAGTGGATGCAGACCAGCGGCCCGCTTCAGCAGCTCGCGAGCCGAATGGTCGAGGTGCTCGACGGGGCCGAGCACGACCTGAAAGCGATCGAAGCCGCACTGGCAATCTGACGAAGGAGAGAGGATGCCGCTGTCCAAGGAAACCGCCGCCGAGCTCGAAAGAATGCGGTTGCGCTTGTTGGAGATGCTCGCGCCGCTTCAGCCGGAGAGACCCTCGCGTGAGAGCAAGGCTGAGGGCGGCTCGCCGGATCTAGACGAAGAGGTCTTGCGCCAGTCGCTCTGGACTGCGGTTCATGCACTGGACCAGCTGCTCCGCGATGAGCACGCGCCCGACGATCTCGATCTCGATCAGAACGATGAGGCCACGAAGCAAATCCTCTATGACTTCGTCGCATGGGAGTACTTCACTCCCCACGCTCTCGAAGATTCCGGGGATATCACTGTGCCGCGCTACACGCCCGAAGACAGTGGATTGCGCGTCTTCTTCGAGTACGGTCGCTGGTTCGTAACGTGGTTGAAGCTTGAGCAGGACAGCAGCCAGCCCGAGGGGGAGCGGCGCGAGTTACTCGTGTTCGAGAAGGATCAAGATGGCCACCTGTACCTCACCGAAGTCTGAGCCTCGCGGGTCTGATGGGTGAGCTGCCGGAAAGGCTGGGAGACCGCATCGCTCGGCTCCGGCGCTCCTTGGGATGGCATCAACCAGAGTTGGCCGCCCGGGTGGGCTGCAAGCCGGCTCAAATCAGCAAGTATGAGCGTAACGCCTACGAGCCGAAGCTTGCCACATTGAGCCGCCTCGCCGCGGTCTTCGGGACATCGACCGACTATCTCATTACGGGTAAAGAGCCGCCGCCGGCTGAACCGGATCTACTGATCGCCATTTGGCCTGCCTTGGAGCGGCTGCCTCGGGATCTGCGCAACGAGATCGCCGGTTTTCTGAGAACCGTCCTCCGCGCCCAGGCCCTTCTCGGGCTCAGCGAGCGGGATCATCTTCCCTGAGGTCAATCATGGTCCCTCGAATCAAGCCTGTGCAGTTCGAAGAGTTCCCCGCCTTCCGGGAGACCTTCCTAGTCCGTTACACCATGCCCGGCGACGCGGAGGCGTTTCGCACCATCGGGCGCCTGATCGACGAAATGGCAGGCGAGTACCGGCACTACTGGCCGGACGAGGATTTCACACCCCGGGCCGAGCTGCGCGCCGCGCTTGCCGATCTCCGCCACTTGGAGGGATACCTGGGGCGCTACCTCGGGGCCGCCTATCCTTTTGCAGCGGAGATCGCGGAGCAGGTCCGCGAGGTCGCGGACCGCCTGGACCGGGGTTTACGAAACCGGAAAAAATTCTAGGCCGCTGAGCCTGGGGGCCCCACCTCATTACAGGACGCTCGAAGCTGGCGGAGGGAGCGCAGCGGAAGAGCTGGCGGAGGAGCAAGCTATGTTTTGATCAAACCAGAACAGGGTCTGCGCTCCCTATGGGGTCGCTTAAACATCAAGCCACGGCGTGCGGGTGGATGTCTTACCCTGCACCCCCTCCCGCGCGGACCCCTTCGGGTCCCCGCCAATCCCTTCCGCACAGGCGGGCATCTGCGGTTGTCGGCGCCCGCCTCAATGCCGCTGGTGGTAGACGTCGCCGGGTACTTCGACTGAGCCGACTAGGGCTCCACCACGAGCACACAACTCACGGACCACTGCGGCGCAACGCGAGAGCTGCTCCGGCGCTGCCACGAGGGCTCGCAGGAGAGGGGGCGCTTACGTCAGCGAGTTGGGGGGAGCTCGCCGTCCCAACGATGAGAGCGGAGCTTGCGGCCGGGTGGGCGGGAGGGTTGCCGTCC
>DASUNJ010000878.1:0-4524 GCA_036277235.1 Thermoanaerobaculia bacterium
GGCTCCTCCTCGATCCCGCCCGGTGCGCCCGGCTCAAGGAAATGGAGCGGAGGTCCGACTATTCCCTCGACCTCCGGGTCTCGCTGGACGGCTATGACGCCGCCACCAACGACCCGATCCGCGGCGAGGGGACCTTCGAGCGCATCCTGCGCGGGGTGCGCAACCTGGCCGAAGCGGGGATCAACCCGGTGATCACGGTGACCGAGGTCTGCCGGGAGGCGGGGACCGACGCGGGCAAGGAGCTGTTCTTCCAGCTCCTTCGATCTCTGGGAATCGACCGGCCGCGGCTCAAGATCCTGCCCGTCTTCCAGATCGGCGCCGAGGCCGAGCGCGGCGGCGCATATGAAAGCTGGCAAAGATTGCGCGAGGGGGACGCGCCGGAGGGGGCCTGGGATCATCTCCAGTGCAGCGGGTGCCGGATGGCCACGGACCAGGGCGTCTGGGTGTGTCCGATTCTGGTCAACGAGCCCTCGGCCCGCATGGGCGAGACCCTGGCCGACACCCTGGGAAGCTTTCCCCTGGACCACCCGGCCTGCTGGACGTGCCATGCCTACGGCGTGAGCTGCAAGACATGACGAAGCTGACCATCCACCGCGGCATGGCCACCTGGGGAGAGAAGCTGGTCCCCCTGGGCGAGTTCCGCCAGGCCGCCGCCGAAGCCGGGCGGGTGCTCGCGGACGGGGAGCGGGAGGACGCTCTCCGTTCCTACCGCTCCCCGGAGCCGGATCCGACTCCCGTTGAGGGGCCGTACTCGCGCATCGCGGTCTTCGGCGGGATTTACAGCAATCACTATGCTCTGGCCGCTCTTCTGGAAGATGCCGCGCGCCGAGGTGCCGAGGCCGTCTACTGCCTGGGCGACCTGGGCGCCTTCGGGCCGAACCCCGAGAAGGTCCGGCCGTTGCTCGAGCAGGGGGGCGTGCTCTCCATCCAGGGCAACTACGAGGAGTCGCTCGCGTCGGGCCGGGAGGATTGCAACTGCGGCTACACCGATCCGCGGGACAATCACTTCGCGGAGATCTCGTACCGCTACACCGAGCGGCACTGCTCTCCTGATTTCAAATCCTGGATGGGGACGTTGCCTCGACGCAGACGGGTGCGGGTTGGAAGCCGCGAGCTGCTGCTCATCCACGGCTCGCCTCGGCGGATCAACGAGTTCCTGTTCCAGAGCACCTCGCCCGTGCCGTTCCTCGAAGTTCTGCTCGACCAGAACGGCTGCGACGGAATCCTCTGCACTCACACCGGCCTCCAGTGGCACCGGCATCTCCCTTCGGGGCGGGACGTGGTCAACGTGGGAGTCATCGGTAGGCCGGCCAACGACGGCAGCACCCACGTCTGGTACTCGATACTGGATGAAACGGGCGTCGAGCTCGTCCCCCTCGTATACGACTACGAGTCGCTGGCCGCCGAGATGCGCAGAGAGAGCCTGCCGGAAGAGTTCGTGGAAACCGTCATGACCGGCTGGTGGACCACCTGCCTGGAGATTCTGCCCGCCCGCGAGAGGTCGGCATCAAGATTTTAAGGAGGTTTCGAGATGAGCAAGCCCCGCATCGCCATCCTGGGAGCCGGACCCGTCGGGCTGGAGGCCGCCCTGGCCGCCGCCGAAGGGGGATACCCCTTCACCGTCTACGAAGCCGCTTCCTCTGCCGGGGGCAACGTGCGCTCCTGGGGACACGTCCGGATGTTCACCCCCTGGGACCTGAACGTCTCCCCCCGCATGCGCCGCCATGTCCAGGCGCCTTCCGGCTCTGAATGCCCCACCGGCCAGGAGCTGGCCAAGCGCCTGCTCGATCCCATTGCTACTCTCCGCGACATCGCGCCGAACCTCCGGCTCGGGACCCGGGTGCTGAGCCTGGGCCGCGAAGGGCTGCTCAAGCATGAAGAGATCGCCAACGCCGAGCGCGGCCGGCGTCCCTTCCGGATCCTTCTCTCGGACGGCGACAGGGAGTGGACGGACCGGGCGGACGTGGTGATCGATGCCACCGGCACCTACGGCAATCAGAACCGGCTGGGCGACGCGGGCATCCCGGCCCCGGGCGAGCGCTCCCTGGACGCCGAGATCCGCCGGCAGATCCCCGACTTCGGCCGCGAAGCCTCCGACTGGGCGGGCAAGACCGTTCTCCTCGCCGGAGCCGGCCACTCGGCCCAGACCGCCGTCCGGGAGTTGGCCCAGCTCCCGGGTACCAAGGTCGTCTGGGTGCTGCGCAACCCGGAACCCGACTGGGGAACCCACGAAGGCGATCCGCTTCCGGAGCGGGCGCGCCTGGCTGCCGAGGCGCAATCCCTGGCGAGCGGCTCGTCCCCGGCGGTCGAGGCGCGGCGGGGCATGGCCATCGAGGAGCTCTCGCGGCCGAACGGCAAGATCGAAGTGACCCTGCGCAACGGTACCGGTTCGGAGGGCTCTGAAACCGTCGCGGTGGACCGCGTCCTCTCCCTAACCGGCTTCGTCGGCGACCACGAGCTCTACCGGCAGCTCCAGGTCCACGAGTGCTATGCCACCTGCGGCCCGATCAAGCTCTCCGCGGCCCTGCTCGGAGCGGCAGCGGGCGACTGCCTGGCCCAGACCAGCCACGGCGCCGACACCCTGATCAACCCCGAGCCCGGCTTCTTCATCCTGGGCATCAAGTCCTACGGGCGCAACAACACCTTCCTCATGCGGGTGGGCTGGGACCAGGTCTCCGAGGTGTTCGGGACGCTGGGGTAGACTGCGGGGGCCATGCAGTACTTCGGTCAACCCGACTTCAGACACTCCGAGATCCCCGCCGTCGGCGTCCTCCTGGCCAACCTGGGGACGCCCGACGCGCCGGATACTCCCGCTCTGCGGCGCTACCTGCGCGAGTTCCTCCTCGACCCGCGTGTCATCGAGATGTCGCGGCCGCTCTGGTGGCTGATCCTCCACCTGTTCGTCCTGCCGTTTCGCCCCAGGAAATCCGCCGAGCTGTACAAGAAGGTCTGGACGCCGGAAGGCTCGCCGCTCCTGGTCATCAGCCGGCGGCAGGCCGAGGCGGTCGGGAAGGCTCTGCGCGCCGAGACCGGTACGCCGGTCCACGTCGCCCTGGGGATGCGCTACGGCAATCCGTCCCTCAAGGCGGCCTTGCGCGAGCTGGCGGAGAAGAGCTGCCGGCGCATCCTGGTGCTGCCGCTCTATCCCCAGTACGCAGCGGTCACCAGCGGCTCGACGTTCGACGGCGTCGCGGCCGAGCTGCGCGCCTGGCGCTGGGTGCCGGAGCTGCGGGTCATCCAGCACTACCACGACGAGCCCGGGTACGTCCGTGCCCTCGCCGCGACGATCCGCGAGGCCTGGGCCGACGGCTCGCAGGCCGACAAGCTCCTCTTCTCCTTCCACGGCATCCCGCAGCGCTACTTCGAAGCGGGCGACCCCTACTTCTGCCACTGCCAGAAGACGGCCCGGCTCGTCGCCGAGGAGCTCGGCCTGCCCCGCGACCGTTACGAAGTCTCCTTCCAGTCGCTCTTCGGCAAGGAGGAGTGGCTCAAGCCGTACACCGACAAGACGATGCAGGCCATGGCGCGGGCCGGAGTGCGCAGCCTGGACGTGATCTGCCCCGGCTTTTCCGCCGACTGCCTGGAGACGATCGAAGAGATCGACGAGCAGAACCGCGAGATCTTCCTGCACGCCGGCGGGGAACGCTACCGCTACATTCCGGCCCTCAACGACCGGCCCGACCATGTCCGCTTCCTCACCGACCTGGTGATCCGCAACCTCCAGGGTTGGGTGGAGGGGGATGCGGAGGCGGCGCAGCGCGACCCGGAGGCGTCCGCCCGGCGCGCCGAGGCCCGAAAGGCCGTTGCGGTCGGTGCCGGCGGAAGCTGATAGATTTCGCTCTCCACAGATGTCGAGAGGAGGAGCAAGATGAAGAAGCTTTGTATCCTTACGGCCGTCGGGTTGCTGATACTCGCAACCGGCGCCTTCGCCCAGCAGCCGCAGTTCCAGCTTCCCCGGCCCAGCCCCAACGCCACGGTGACCCAGACCATCGGGATCACCGACATCTCCATCCACTACAGCCGTCCGGGGGTCAAGGGGCGGACGATCTGGGGCGAGCTCGTGCCGTACGGCGAGGTCTGGCGCACCGGCGCCAACGAGAACACCACGATCCGCTTCAGCACCCCGGTCAAGGTCGAGGGGAAAGAGCTCCCTGCCGGCCTTTACGGCCTGCAGACGATCCCCACCGCGGACCAGTGGACCCTCATCTTCAGCAAGGACGCCGACCAGTGGGGCGCCTTCAGCTACAAGCCCGAAAACGACGCGTTGCGCGTCCAGGTCAAGCCGCAGCCGGCCGAGTTCCGGGAGCGCATGGCCTTCGATATCGAGGACATGACCGACACGTCCGCGAAGGTCGTCATGCACTGGGAGAAGCTGCAGGTCCCCTTCACCGTCGAGGTGGACACCACGAAGCTGACCGCGGATTCGGTGAAGAACACCATGCGCTGGCAGAACTTCGTCCAGGCGGCCAACTACTGCATCCAGGCCAACGCCTGCCTCGACGAGGCCGGCCGCTGGCTGGAAGC
>DASUNJ010000879.1:0-2419 GCA_036277235.1 Thermoanaerobaculia bacterium
GGAGACCGGCCGGTCCCTCGCGGGCGAGCAGGCGCGCCAGGCCGTCGACGCTCGCATGGCTGAGCAGGTCCACCATGGAGATCTCGCGGCCGAGCTCCTCGGTGATGCGGCTCTGCACCCGGGCCATCAACAGCGAGTGGCCGCCGAGGTCGAAGAAGTTGTCGTGCACGCCCACCCGGTCGAGCCCGAGCAGGTCCTGCCAGATCTCGGCGAGCCGGTGCTCCAGGTCGCTCCTGGGGGCTTCGTAGGAGACCGCGGCCGCCCTATCGGGCCGCGGCAGGGCCTTGCGGTCGACCTTGCCGCTGGGCGTCAGGGGCAGCGAGGGGAGCGGCATCCAGCTCGCGGGGAGCATGTAGTCGGGCAGGCGCGAGCGCAGGTGCTCGCGCAGCTCCGCCGGCTCCGGCCCGGTCTCCGGATCGTTCCCCGGGGTGGGGACCACCCAGGCCACCAGGACGCGGCTCTCCCCTTCGCCGAAGGCGGCGACCACCGCCTGGGCCACGGCCGGGTGGCGGCAGAGCGCGGCCTCGATTTCGCCGAGCTCGATACGGAAACCGCGGATCTTGACTTGGTGGTCGATGCGGCCCAGGTGCTCGAGGTCGCCGTCTGATCGATACCGCACCAGGTCTCCGGAGCGGTACAGGCGGGCTCCCGGCGCCGTGCCGAACGGATCGGGCACGAAGCGCTCCGCGGTCAGCTCCGGCCGGCCGAGATAGCCCCGGGCCAGACCGGCGCCGCCGACGCACAGCTCACCCGGCACGCCGACGGGCAGCAGGGCGAGCGAGCGGTCGAGCACGCGCAGATCGAGGTCCGGGATCGCCACCCCGACAGGGCTGCCGGCGCTCTCCAGGTCGGCCGCGAGGATCGGACGCCAGGTGACGTGGACCGTGGTCTCGGTGATGCCGTACATGTTGATCAGCCGCGGCTCCTGATCGCCATGGCGGTCGATCCAGGGGCGCAGGCTCTGCAGCTCCAGAGCCTCGCCGCCGAAGACCACGAACCGCAGCGACAGCCCGCCGGCCTCCGCCCCCTCCGCGGCATCGGCGGTGATGAGCTGGCGGAAGGCCGACGGAGTCTGGTTGAGCACCGTCACCCGCTCGCGCACCAGCAGCGCGTGGAAGTCCTTCGGCGAGCGGCTGACCTCGTGCGGCACGACGACGAGCCGGCCGCCGTGGAGCAGGGCGCCCCAGATCTCCCACACCGAGAAGTCGAAGGCATAGGAGTGGAACAGCGTCCAGATGTCGTCCTCGCCGAAGCCGAACCAGGCCTGAGTCCGCTCGAAGAGCCGGAGGACGTGGTCGTGCTGAACCGGCACGCCCTTGGGCCTGCCGGTCGAGCCCGAGGTGTAGATGACGTAGGCGAGACCCTGGGGCAGGGCCGGCACGGCCGGTCCGGCGCCGGGCACAACGGGCAGCTCCCCTGCGAGGACGTCGAGGCAGAGCAAGGGGACGCCGGAGGCGGGCAACCCGGCGGCCAGTGAGCGCTCGGTCAGCAGGAGCCGGGCGCCGCTGTCCTCCAGGATCCAGGCCTGGCGCTCGCGCGGATAGGCCGGATCGATGGGCACGTAGGCGCCGCCGGCCCTGAGCACGGCGAGGATCGCCGCGACCAGCAGCGGGCCGCGCTCCAGGCAGAGAGCCACCGGGACCTCCGGGCCGACGCCCTGAGCGGCGAGGGACGCGGCGAGCCGTGCGGAGAGCTCGTCGAGCTCGCCGTAGGTCATGTCGCGGCCCTCGCAGGAGACGGCCACGGCCCCCGGGCGCCTCCCGGCCTGGAGCGCGAACAGCTCGTGCAGGCAGAGCGCCACGGGCGCGCCGGCTTGCGCCCGGTTCCAGGCGAGGAGCTGATCGCGTTCCGCCGCGGTGAGGAGCGGCAGGTCCGCGAGCCGGCGCTCCGGAGCGGCCAGCGCCGCGGACAGCAGCGTCGTGAAGTGCTCCTGGAAGCGCCGGATCGTCGGCGCGTCGAACAGGTCGGAGTCGTACTCCCAGAAGCCGTAGAGCACCCCGGGCGACTCGTTGACGGAGACGGTGAGGTCGAACTTCGTCGTCCCCGATTCGGCCGCCTGCGGCTCCAGGTTGAGGCCGGGCATCTCCAGCGCGCCGACCGGCGCGTTCTGCAGCACCAGCACGACCTGGAAGATGGGGAAGTGGGAGAGGCTGCGCTCCGGCTGCAGCTCCTCGACCAGCTTCTCGAACGGCAGGTCTTCGTGCGCGTAGGCTTCGACGGTGGCCTTGTGCACCCGTTCGAGGAGCGCACCGAAGCCCGGATCTCCCGCCAGGTTCCCCCGCAAGGGAAGGGTGTTGACGAAGAAGCCGATCAGGTCCTCGGTCTCCAGGCGGTTGCGGCTGGCCATCGGCGAGCCGACGACCAGATCGTCCCGGCCCGTCCAGCGTGACATGACAGCCAGGAACCCGGCGAGCAGGAC
>DASUNJ010000880.1:0-3889 GCA_036277235.1 Thermoanaerobaculia bacterium
CCCCCGCGGGTGCCGCCGCCGGCTTGCTGCGGGCGGAAAGGCCCCGCGCCGCCATCGCGTCCTGCTCGCTGCGCAGGCTCAGCAGCGCCGCGAACGTCGCCTTCACCACGTTGTGCGGGTTGGTCGAGCCCAGGGACTTGGTCAGGATGTCCTGGATGCCCGCGGTCTCGATGACCGCCCGCACCGGACCGCCCGCGATCACGCCCGTGCCCGCCGAGGCCGGCTTCATCAGCACCCGTCCGGCGCCGAAGACGCCCAGCACCTCGTGCGGGATCGTGCTGCCCTTGAGCGGCACCTGGATCATGTTCCGCTTGGCGATCTCGATGCCCTTGCGGATCGCCGAGGGCACCTCCTTCGCCTTGCCGGCGCCATAGCCGACGCGGCCGTTCCCGTCGCCGATCACCACCAGGGCAGAGAACGAGAAGTTCTTGCCGCCCTTGACCACCTTGGTCACGCGGTTGATGTGGACGACCTGTTCGAAAAACTCGCTCTCGCGCTCGAAGTCCCTGGCCAAAGTCTTCTCCTTCACCGCGCGCAGGCCGCTCCCTGCGCGCTTTCAGATACTAGAACTGCAGACCCTTTTCGCGGGCGGCGTCGGCAAGGACCTTGACGTTGCCGTGGTAGATGTAGCCACCGCGGTCGAAGACGACCTTCTCGATCCCCTTCTCCTTGGCGCGCTCGGCCACGACTTCGCCGACCACCTTGGCCGCGTCCTTGTTGCTCCCCGCGCCGGTGAGCCGCTGCCGGATGTCCGCATCGGCGGAGCTCGCCTGGGCGAGAGTGTGGCCGCGGTCGTCGTCGATCACCTGGGCGTAGATGTACTTCACGCTCTTGTAGATCGACAGGCGCGGCCTCTCGGCCGTCCCCTTCACCCGCACCCGCACCCGCTGATGGGCGCGCTCGCGGCGCTCCCGCTTCCTCTGAACCATTTTCGTCACGTGCTCGGTCATGGCCGATTCCTCACTTGCCTCCGGCCTTGCCAACCTTGCGGCGCAGGACCTCGTTCGTGTACTTGATGCCCTTGCCCTTGTACGGGTCGGGCCGGCGGAGGCCCCGGATCTCGGCCGCGACCTGCCCCACCTTCTGGCGGTCGGCGCCCGTCACCGTCACGCGGTTCGCCTTGGCCTCGATCTCGATCTTGATCCCCTCGGGGATGTCGTAGAGCACCGGGTGCGAGTAGCCGAGGGCGAACTGCACCTGCGGACCCTTGACCTCGGCGCGATAGCCGACGCCGACGATGTCGAGCTGCTTCGTGAAACCGGTGGACACGCCCAGCACCGCATTCGCGACCAGGGCCCGCAGCAGGCCGTGCTTGGCGCGCTCCGGACCGGTCTCGCCGGTGCGCTCGATCGTGACCACGCCGTCCTCGATCTTGACCGGATAGCCTTCGAACAGCGGCTGCGCCACCTTGCCCCGCGGGCCTTCGGCGACGAGCGTCCCGTCCTCGATCTGTACCTTGGTCCCGCTGGGGACCGGGATGGGCATTTTTCCAATGCGCGACATCTTCGTTATCTCCTACAAGCGTCCTACCAGAGCTCGCAGAGGATCTCGCCGCCGACCTTGCGCTCGCGCGCCTGGATGTCGGTCAACAGACCCTGCGACGTCGAGACGATCCCCACGCCGAGGCCGTTGCGCACCGGCTGGATCTCGCCGGCACGGCGGTAGACCCGGCGGCCCGGCTTGCTGACCCGCGTCACGCTGTTGATCGCGGGCTCGCCCTCCGCGCTGTAGCGCAGGAAGATGCGCACCGAATTCGTCGGGCCGTCGACTTCGATCTCCCGGTAGTTGCGGATGAAGCCCTCCTCCTTGAGGAGACGGCAGATCTCCAGCTTGAGCCGGGAGACCGGCACGTCGAGCCGGTCGTGCTTCGCCAGATGGGCGTTGCGGATCCGCGTCAGCAGATCCGAGATGGGATCGGTCATGCTCATTGCATTTCTTCCTTTTGCCTTACCAGCTCGCCTTGATCACGCCGGGCAGATAGCCCTGCAGCGCGAGGTCCCGCAGGTGAATGCGGCAGAGCCCGAACTTGCGGTAGACGCTGCGCGGGCGGCCGCAGACCCGGCACCGGTTGCGGTGGCGGACCTCGAATTTCAACTTCTTCTTTTCCTTCGCAATCTTTGCCGTCGTCGCCACAGTCAATCTCCTAGCGCTGGAACGGCATGCCGAGCTCGCGCAGCAGGAACAGTGCGCGCTCGTCGTTGCCGGCCGTCGTCACGATCGTGATGTTCATGCCCTTGGCCTTCTCGACCTTGTTGTAGTCGATCTCGGGGAAGATCAACTGGTCGCGGACGCCCAGAGTGTAGTTGCCGCGGCCGTCGAAGCTCTTCGTCGATATGCCGCGGAAGTCGCGCACCCGGGGGAGCGCGACCGTGATCAGTCTGTCCAGGAACTCCCACATGCGGGTGCCGCGCAGCGTGACCCGGGCGCCGATCGGCATGCCCTGCCGCAGCTTGAAGGCCGCGATGGACTTCTGGGCGCGGGTGATCGTCGGCCGCTGGCCCGCGAGCGATGCCAGCTCCTCGGCGGCGTCGTCCAGGATCTTGATGTTCTGGATCGCCTCGCCCACTCCCATGTTGAGGGAGATCTTCTCGATCTTGGGCACGGCCATCACGTTGTCGATGCCGAACTCCTTCTGGATCCGGGCCACGATCTCATCCTGGTAGCGCTGCTTGAGCCGCGGCACGTAGCCTTCCGGGAGCGGCGCGGACGGGCCGGTCGCGGCAGCCGCGGCCTTGCCCTTGGCCTTTCCCTTGCCCTTGCCTTCTTCTTTCTTCGCCGTATCCTTCGCCATGTCGATAAACCTCAAACGTCTAGAAGTTGGCGCTGCAGCTCTTGCAGACGCGAACGCCGCGTCCGTCCTCGAGACGCTTGCGGCCGAGCCGGGACGGCTTGCCGCACTCCGGACAGATCACCATCAGGTTCGAGACCTGGATCGGCGCCTCGCGTTCCAGGATGCCGCCCTGGATCCCCTTGTTCGGGTTCGGGCGCGTGTGGCGCTTGATCATGTTGACGCGCTCGACGATCGCCTTGCCCTTTTCGGCGAGCACCCGCAGCACCCGTCCGCGGGCGCCACGGTCCTTGCCCGTCGTGACGACGACCTGATCGTTCTTCTTCACATTCAGCTTTGACATCTCAGATGACCTCCGGCGCCAGGGAGATGATCTTCATGAATCTCCGCTCGCGCAGCTCGCGGGCCACCGGACCGAACACGCGGGTGCCGATGGGCTCGCCGGCGTCGTTGATCAGGACCGCGGAGTTGGTATCGAAGCGGATGTAGCTTCCATCCTTGCGCCGCTGTTCCTTGGCGGTACGCACGATCACCGCCTTGACCACCTGCCCCTTTTTCACCGTGCCGTCCGGCGCCGCCTCCTTGACCGAGGCGGTGATCACGTCGCCCAGCCGGCCGTACTGGCCCGCCGAGCCGCCGCGCAGGTGGATGCAGGCGATCTTCTTCGCGCCCGAGTTGTCCGCCACGTCGAGAATCGTTCCCATCTGGATCATCGCTCGGCCCCTCTCTTACTGGGCGCGCTGCAGGATCTCGCGGACCCGCCAACGCTTCGTCCTGGAGAGCGGCCGGCTGGAGACGATCTCCACCACGTCGCCGACGTTGCAACTGTTCTCTTCGTCGTGGGCCGCGAACTTGGACGTCCTCTTCATGGCCCGGTGGTAGAGCCGGTGCGTCACCGTCTTCTCGACGGCCACGATCACCGTCTTGTCCATCTTGTTGCTCACCACTCGGCCCACCTTGACCTGCTGCCGGCCCCGGGTCGCCTCTGCTGTGTTTTCCGCCAATTCGGCCATCTTCATCCGCTCCTACGATCCGCGCTTCTCGCGCAGGACGGTCAACAGCCGGGCCAGGTCCCGGCGCACCTCGGGCACCCGGTGGGGC
>DASUNJ010000881.1:0-5600 GCA_036277235.1 Thermoanaerobaculia bacterium
AGAATCTCGTCGACAGCGAGGTCATGCTCGGGGAGCTGGCGCGCCGCGGCTATGACGTGGTCAACGACCTCGACAGCGCGGATACCGTCGTCATCAACACCTGCGCCTTCATCGAGGAAGCCCAGCAGGAGTCGATCGACACGATCCTCGAAGTCGTCGGGCGGAAGGGCAAGGGCGGCGTCGAGAAGGTCCTGGTCGCCGGGTGCATGGTCAACCGGTTCGGCAAGGAGCTGGCGAAGGAGATCCCGGAGATCGACGGCTTCGTCGGCCTCGACCAGCTCCGGGACGTGGGGGACGTGGTGCAGCTCGGCGGCGGTCCGCCTTTGCCGGCCCCGGCGCACATGGTCTTCGACCACACCGCGCCCCGCCTGCTCACCACCCGCGGCTTCGCCTATCTGAAGGTCGCCGAGGGTTGCAACAATCCCTGCACCTTCTGCGCGATCCCGATCTGGCGCGGCCGCTTCCGCAGCCGCACGATCGAGAGCCTGGTGGAGGAGGCCCGGCGCCTGGAGGATGAGTCGGGCATCGCCGAGCTCAACCTGATCGCCCAGGACACCACCCGCTACGGCGAGGACCTGGGGCTCGGCCGCCACGGGCTGGCCCGGCTGGTCGAGGAGTTGCTCGCCAAGACCTCGATCCCCTGGATCCGCTTCCTGTACGCTTATCCGACCACGCTGGACGAGGACCTCCTGCGCCTCATGGGGAGCGAGAAGCGCTTCTGCTCCTACATGGACATCCCCCTCCAGCACAGCCACGGCGACGTGCTCTCGGCCATGCGCCGGGGCGGGGATGCGAAGCGCTACCTGCGCCTCCTGGACCGCGCCCGCGAGCTCGCGCCGGACATCTTCCTGCGCTCGACGTTCATCGTCGGCTTCCCGGGCGAGACCGAGGAGCACTTCCAGGACCTCCTCGGCTTTGTGAAGAAAGCCCGCTTCGACCACCTGGGCGCGTTCGCCTACAGCCCGGAGAACGACACCCCGGGCGCCGGCCTCCCGAACCGCGTTCCCAGGCACGTGGCCCGGCGGCGCCTGCGCCAGCTCCTCGAAGCCCAGCGGCCGATCGCGCTGGAGCGGCGGCGGCGGCTCCTCGGCAAGCGGCTGGAAGTGCTCGTCGAGGGCCCCTGCGAAGAGACCGAGCACCTGCTCCAGGGGCGCCACTACGGCATGGCCCCGGAGATCGACGGCCGGCTCCTCATCAACGACGGGTCCGCTCCGGTCGGCGCTATCGTCGAGGTGGAGATCACCGAGGCCTATGCCGACGACCTGGTCGGGCACATCGTGAGTCCCGTGAGTCCTGATACCATCCCGCTCCGATGATCGTCGTCAAGGACGCTTACAACGCGAGCGACTTTCCCCGCGGCGGCGTGGGCACCATCGGCAACTTCGACGGCGTCCACCGCGGCCAGCGGCACGCCCTCGACCTCATCGTGGCCCGGGCCGAGGAGCTGGGCGTGCCGTCCGTGGTGGTCACGTTCGACCCGCATCCGGTCGCGGTGCTGCGGCCGGGGCAGGCGCCCACGCTGCTCACCACCCTGCCGCAGAAGGAGAAGCTCCTGGAGGAGGCGGGGATCTCGGTGGTCCTGGTGGTGCGCTTCACCCCGGAGCTCGCGAAGGTCCCGGCGCAGCGGTTCGTGCGCGAGTTCCTGCACGGGAAGCTCGACCTGAAGGAGGTCTACGTCGGGTCCAGCTTCGTCTTCGGCCACGGGCGCGAGGGAGACCTTTCGCTGCTGCGGGAGATGGGGGAGAGCCTGGGCTTCCGCGCCTTCGGGGTGGACGAGGTCAGCTTCGGCGGCGAGCGGATCTCCAGCTCGCGCATCCGGCGGGCCATCTCGGAGGGCAAGGTCGCCGAGGCCATGGACATGCTCGGCCGCCCCTACTCGATCGCCGGCATCATCGCCCGCGGCGACCGCATGGGCCAGCGCCTGGGCTGGCCGACGATCAACCTGGTGCCGGAGAACAAGCTGCTCCCCCTCGACGGGGTCTACGCCAGCCGGGTCTTCTTCCCCAGCGTGCCGGCCAGCTTCGACTCGGTGACCAACGTCGGCACGCGGCCGACCGTCTACGAGAACTACCAGCGCGTGGTGGAGAGCCACATCCTGGACTTCAAGCAGGACGTCTACGGCGAGCGCGTGGAGCTTTCCTTCTTCAAGCGTCTGCGGGAGGAGCGGATCTTCCCTTCGGTGATGGACCTCGCCGCGCAGATCGGACGGGACGTGGAGACCGCCCGCGAGTTCTTCAGCCGGCGGCGGATGGAACAAGAAGCGCCCGCCGCGGAGTTGTAGAGGGCGGGCGGTCGAGAGGACGGCGCCCTTTGATTTCAGAAAAGAGAGGACTGCAAATGGCCAGCGAAAAGGTCGTGACGCTTAGCGAGGACAACTGGGAGCAGGAGGTCCTCAAGTCGGATACCCCCGTTCTGGTGGATTTCTGGGCGGCCTGGTGCGGCCCATGCCGCATGGTGGCGCCGGTCCTGGACCAGATCGCCAACGAGATGGACGGCAAGGTGCGCGTCGCGAAGCTGGACGTCGACTCGAACCAGAAGATCGCGTATCAGTTCCAGGTGTCGAGCATCCCGACGTTCATCCTGTTCAAGGACGGCCAGATGGCGGACCGCATGATGGGCGCCATGCCGAAGTCGGCCTTCGAGAGCTTCATCAACCGCAACCTGTAAGGCCGGGTGTCTGACCGGATTTCCGATCTGAGGGCCGGGCTGGAGGAGCGGGGCTGCAACGCCCTGCTCGTCCTCGCCCGGTCGTCTCAGGACCCCGACCTCGCCCCCTTCGTCGGGGACGTTCACCTCAGCGACTGCCAGCTCATTGTTGCCCGCGAGGGGCCGGCGTGCCTTGCCTACCAGACTCCCATGGAGCGGGACGAGGCGGCGGCGACCGGCCTTCGCCTCATCACCCCCGAGCACCTGGACATGGCGCGGTGGCAGAACCTGCCCGCCGAGCCCGGCGACGTCATGGCCTGGGTGGCGGAGCGCTCCCTGGAAGCCGCCGGAGTCGCTCCGGGCCGCGTCGCCCTCGCCGGCCACGGCCAGGCCGGGCTCATCCAGGCCGCCACCGCCGCCCTGGCCCGCAAGGGCTGGACCTGGGTGCCGGGCAACCCGATCGTCCTCGCCGTGCGCAAGAAGAAGACGGCGGGCGAAGTGGCCGCGATCCGTGTTTCCGCCGAAGGGGTGATGGATGCGATACGCCGGGTGGCTGTCCGCCTCGCCGCGGCCGAGGTCCGGGAGGGCGAGCTCTGGTCTGAAGGGGAGCGGCTGACGGTCGCCCGCCTGCGCTCCGAGATCGGGCAGGCCCTCGCCGCCCGCGGCCTGGAGCAGCCCAAGGGCAACATCGTCGCGCCGGCGGAGGAGGGGGGCGTGCCCCATTCGGCCGGCACGCAGGAGCGCGTGCTCCGGGCGGGCGAGCCGCTCGTGGTGGATGTCTACCCGCGGGGCAAGATGTTCGCCGATTGCACCCGGACGTTCTGCGTGGGCGAGCCCTCTCCGGCCCTGCGCCGCGCCCATGCCCTCGTCTTCGAAGCTCTCGAGCAGTCGCACGACAGGGCAAGGCCGGGCGTTCGCGGCTGGGATCTCCAGGAGGAGGTCTGCGCCTTTTTCGAGTCCGAGGGGTTCCCGACTCCGGTGTCCGATCCCAGAACGATCCGCGGCTACGTCCACAATCTCGGCCACGGCGTGGGCTTCGACCTCCACGAGCAGCCGATCTTCCGCAAGGTCTCCGGAGCCGAAGGGGTCCTCCGCGAGGGGGACGTCTTCACCCTGGAGCCCGGCCTGTACGAGCCCGCCGAAGGCTACGGCGTGCGCCTGGAAGACCTGGTTCACCTGGGACCGGACGGGCTCGAGAACCTCACGCCCTTGCCTTACGAACTCGATCCCCGGGGCTGGTAGAAAAGGACCTGAAGGACCAAAAGGACTTCAAGGACAAAAAGGACGAAAACCGGCTTCCGTGTCCTTTAGGTCCTTTACGTCCTTTTGGTCCTTTCCGGCTGTAGGATTCCGCCCATGGCGGAAGACATCGCGGCATACGAAAAGCTCGGGGCGTTCTACCTGGGACGGCCCTTCGACCTGCAGCGCGGAGAAGCCTCTACCACCCCTCTCCTCTACGACTCTCGCGACCTGCTGACCCACGCGGTCTGCGTCGGCATGACCGGCAGCGGCAAGACCGGGCTCCTGATCTCCCTGATCGAGGAGGCCGCGATCGACCGCATTCCCGCGCTGGTCATCGATCCCAAGGGGGATCTGGCCAACCTCCTCCTGACCTTCCCGGAGCTGCGGCCGGCCGACTTCGCGCCGTGGATCGATCCGGACGCCGCGGCCCGCGCCGGGCTCACGCCGGAGGCGTTCGCGGCCAAGGAGGCCGAGACCTGGCGCGAGGGGCTCGCACGGTGGGGGCAGAGCGGCGAGCGCATCGCGCGCTTGAAGGAGGCCGCGGATTTCGCCGTCTACACCCCCGGCAGCGAGGCCGGGCTGCCGGTTTCCATCCTCTCCTCGCTCGACGCGCCGCCGCCCGAGATCCTGGAGGACGGCGACCTCCTGCGCGAGCGGGTCACGACCCTGGTGGCGAGCCTGCTCTCGCTGCTGGGGATCGACTCCGACCCGGTCCGCGGGCGGGATTCGATCCTCATGGCCACGATCTTCGACGCGGCCTGGCGGCAGGGGAAGGGGCTCGATCTGGCGGCGCTCATCCAGCAGATCCAGAAGCCGCCGGTGGAGCGCATTGGCGTCATGGACCTGGAGTCGTTCTATCCCGCCAAGGAACGTTTCGAGCTGGCGATGGCGGTGAACAACCTGCTCGGCTCGCCCGGCTTCGGTGCCTGGCTCCACGGCGAGCCGCTGGACGTCGACCGCCTGCTCTACACGCCTTCGGGCAAGCCGCGGGTCTCCATCTTCTCGATCGCCCACCTCTCGGACCGCGAGCGGATGTTCTTCGTCTCCCTGCTGCTCAACCAGACGCTCGGCTGGGCGCGCAGCCGTCCGGGCACGAGCAGCCTGCGGGCGATCCTCTGCATGGACGAGGTCTTCGGCTTCATGCCGCCGGTCGCGGAGCCGCCGTCGAAGAGACCGCTCCTGACCCTCCTCAAGCAGGCGCGCGCCTTCGGCCTCGGGCTCGTGCTCGCCACCCAGAACCCGGTGGACATCGACTACAAGGGGCTCGGCAACGTCGGCACCTGGTTCCTGGGCCGCCTGCAGACCGAGCGCGACAAGCAGCGCCTCCTGGACGGATTGGAAGGCGCCGCGGCCGGCGGCACCTTCGACCGCGAGAGGATCGGGCAGATCCTCTCCGCGCTCGACAAGCGGGTCTTCTTCCTGCACGACGTGCACGAGGAGGCGCCGGCCGTGTTCCAGACGCGCTGGGCCATGTCCTACCTGCGCGGCCCGCTCACCCGGCCCGAGCTCAAGCGTCTGATGGATCCGCGCAAGCAGGCGTCGCCGGCCGGACGCGTGACCTCCCAGGGCCCCACCGCGGGCGTGACTCCGCAGGCAGCGGCAGCCTCCACCGCTCCGGCCGCCGCCGCGGTCGCGCCGGCCGCGCCGCTCCCCTCGGATGGGCAGGCCGACCAGCCGCCCGTGCTGCCGCCGGACATTCCTCAGAGCTACCT
>DASUNJ010000882.1:0-2835 GCA_036277235.1 Thermoanaerobaculia bacterium
CGTCCAGGGCGACCCGCCGCCCCGTAGCCTGGACCCACCGTTGCGTCGTCCGGTCAACGAGGGCGCCACGGCTCCCGAACTCGACAAAACTCTTCATCGCTACGACGATATTGTACTTCTCGCCAAGGCAGCGCGGCGAAAGAGTAGAATCTGAGGGTGAAGAAGAGCAAGCAGGGCGGGCTATTGGTGGCGGTGGGCGAGACGGGTGCCCTCGGGCGCACGAGATGATCTGGTTCGCGTGGTTCATGCTCGCGTTGGAGAGCCTGGTGATAGCCATCGGCCTGTGGCTGATGTGGGCGATGGTATCGGAAGCGTCCCGAGAGCGCGGCGACGCCTTCCCTCCTGCCGAGGACCCGCCGGCACATCCACCCGAGCATCCTCCAGAAACCGGCGACGACCCCGCACGGTTCATCCTGGAGGAGGTCGACGAGCGCGGCTATGTGGGCAGCAGGAAGCTCCACATGGGCTGCGAGGCGGCCATCTGCCGGACCCCTCTGGGGGCCAGGATCATCGCGGGCAGACGTTCGCTGAAGGAGCCGCAGTACGCCTGGGACTATGCCAGTGTATGGCTGGCGGACAAGGCGCTCGCTCACGCCGAGTTCAGTACTCACCCAACGGACGGCCTAATCGGCGTCGAAGACTACGAGCGCGGTCCCTACCCAGCAGCAGAACCCGGGCAGTACTGGCGTCGGTGGAGATATACCCCCGAAGGTCGAATGGATAGATTCTGAACGCGGGTGTTGGAAGGCCGGCCTTCCAACACCCGCGCATCTCAGCTTGTCGGCACACCGCCCTGCAGGCGGCATGTCGGCCAGGGCTTTTGGGCACACGCGAAAGCTGAAATGCCGACAAGGCGCCTGGAACAGGCGACGTGCCGGAGTGCTCTAATCATCTGGTGGGTCGTCGGGATGTGGATGCCAGACGGCCCTCTTTCTGGCCTCTGCTAACTCTCTTTTGATGGGCTTGTTTTGGATTCTGTTCTCTAGTTCGCTCGTACGCTCCTGCTCGAGCTTATCAGCCTTCCTTATCCACTGGTGTATGGTGTCAGCATCGCAGAGTGAGACGCCGGTACTGCTTGCCAGGGCCATAGCTCCTCTGGTGTAGCCTGCAGGAGCCACTACGCAAGCCTCCACGCACCGATGATGCCGGGCTCCGGCATAGACTTCCTGCACCGGCCTGTTACCCACCGGCTTCTTGTGATTCTTGCACTGTACGGCGACACGCTCGCCACGACGGTTCACGATGACGTCGACGCCCTGATCTCCTGCTCCCCCGAGCACCACCGCTTGATGTCCCATGGCCCTGAAGAGGTCGGCCGTGAAGTTCTCGAACTGGGCACCGGTCATGGAACGGACCGCCTCGAAGCGCAAGGTGAGCTCTTTGGCCGTAGGGGTGGTAGGCCTGTTCCCCAGATACCAGGCCACCGACGCAATGGCAACGACGCTCCCTATCAGTAGGAGCCCGCCGAGCAGCCATTTGAGACTCTCGGTCAGATCCATGGTGCTGCTCGACACGAAGCCCAAAAGCACCACGAACGCGAGGGCTCCAACGTTCAGGATCCAATCCAGTTCCCTGCTCGACCCGGCCACCACCCCTGCCTAGCGTCGTCATGCGCCTCGCGCTACGGCGGCGCTCAGTGGAGTATAGTGCCTCTCTTTACAAAACCACCCCCGCTCTGGAGGCGGAAAGCATCGGAAGCGGCTCAGGTACGCTTTTTCGAGCCCGTGCCGGCCCGAGAGCTCGACTGGAGACGCCAGAAGGGTGATGATGGGCCCTCCCTGGTGTGCCTCTGATCCTCGAGCCAGGCCTTCGGCTTCATCGCCGAATCGACGACGGACTCTACGATGATACTGCTAACGAAGGCCAGTTCATTATCGGCTTCTCTCGTACTCTGCGCCGTCGATGCCTCGCCATCGAGATTTGACGCATCCTTCGCCTTTTCGTTTCGCATGTGCACTGCCGAGTCCAGGTGCCTTATGGCGGCCATGGCCGCCTGTTCGAAGCTTATCAACATGGTCGTGATCTCAGCATCCATCAACCGGGCCGAGGACCCGAACGTATCCCTGACCTGTGACCGGGCGTCGGACAAAGCCTCTTTGGCCAACTCCACGTATCGTAGCGGTCCCAATTCCGTGGCGTACCAGAAGATGTCGGACTGCAGATCCTTCTCACCCGGTCTGACCAGGAGCCGTAGCGGACTGTAGCGAACGGTCTCGCCAACATGGATCCGCTCTCCGGTTACCTCATAGACGACGGTTCTCTCGCCGGCTCCCGCCTCTTCTCGGGGAACCGTAGCTGGAAGCAAGCCTTTCAGTAGATCATCGACCGTCTCGAGAAGGATCAAATACAGCCAATCCTTTGCCGCGAGCCACTGGCGCGCTTCTCGCCAGGCGAGCATCCGCTCGAAGACGAACACGGCGAGTACTATCCCGAAAAGGTGCTCGGTGAAATCGAGCGCCAGCACGGACAGCTTGCCCTGTGCCAGGGCGAGGACCAGGGCTAGAAGGAATAGCGCTACCAAAGCGGTCGCAACCACGACCAAACCTAAGTTGCGTCGCATCACGAATCCCTCCCGATCCTTGGACATGACAAAGGCCGCCGACTCCGCGGCGACCCCAAAGGTGAGAGCCAGGAAAGTGCAGGCTCTCCCCCGGCTCCAGAAGGGCCGGCCCGCGAACGGGCCGGCCCGCAAAACTCTAGTTGGTCTCTACCTGCGCCGCAGTATCGCGTAGGTCAGGATGCCCGACCCGAGAAGCAGCGCCGCCGCCGGCAGAAGTATAGCGGGACCACCGCTCTCCGGAACCTCACCCGGAGGAGCCGTCATCGTAGCCTCCA
>DASUNJ010000883.1:0-23130 GCA_036277235.1 Thermoanaerobaculia bacterium
GATGTTTTGAAGTCATTGATGAGCGACGGCGCCGCCCTTTCCCTCCGGCACCCGCACGGCTCCCGCTTCGGGCTTGGCCCGGGTGTCGCGGAACTGGCGCGAGTGGACGCGGGTGAATTCGGCCCCGAAAAAGAAGATCAGCGCGGAGTAATAGACCCAGAGCAGGATCACCACCAGCGACCCCGCGGCACCGTAGGCCGAGGCCACGCCGGTGCGGCCGAGATAGAGGCCGATCAGCGTCTTGCCGATCACGAACAGGAGCGCGGTGAGGATGGATCCGAGCCAGACGTCCCGCCATTCGATCTTCACGTCCGGCAGGATGCGGTAGGTCATGGCGAAGAGCAGGGTGATGACGATGAAGGAGACGACGAAATTCGCGACCTGGAGGAAGTCCACCGGCAGCTCGAGCTGGCGCTCCAGGTACCGGCTGAACCCGGTCAGGGCCGCGCTTAGGACGAGGGAGACCGCGAGCAGGAAACCGATGCCGACCACCAGGGCAAAGGAGTGCAACCGCTTGCGCAGCAGGGTGGTGAGCGCGGCGCCGGGTTTGGGCTCGACCGCCCAGACGGTGTTGATGGCGTCCTGGAGCTGGCCGAAGATCGCCGTGGCGCCGAGAAGGAGCGTGACGATCCCCACCACCGCCGGGATCCGGCCGGAGGTGGGGCGGGCCGCGCTCTTGAGCACCTCCTGGACCAGGAGGGCGGCGTCCGGTCCCATGAGCCCCTTGAACTCGTCGAAGATCTGGCCGCGCACCGCCTCCTCGCCCCAGACCGCTCCCGCCAGGGTGATGACCACCACCAGCACCGGGGCCAGGGAGAAGATCGTGTAAAAGGCGAGCGCCGCGCTGTGGGCCGAGCAGCGATGCACGCCCCAGTTGGTCACCACTTGGCGAAGGGTCTTCCACCAGCTCATTCGGGGGGAGAATTGGCAAGAAGCGTGCCAGAGCCGTGGTATCTAAGGGCGTGCTATCCTATGCCCATGCCGATCCATTCTGACGAGAGGCGGATGGCCGCCTTGTTGAGCGACCTTCTGCTCCGGAGCGGAACCTCCGCGGCTGCGGTAGAGAGCCGGCTCGGCTGGGAGCCCGGACGTTTGAATGCCCTGCTGGGGGGGCAGAAGGGCCTGACCTTCGAAGCCCTTCTGGAGATCCTGCCGGTGCTCGACGCCACGCCCGGCGATTTCTTCGCGCAGCTCTGCGCGACCGCCCGCGAGGTTCCCGCGGATGGGGCCGCGGCCGACCGCACGCTGGACCGCAGGTTCGAGGAGAGCCGGCGAGTCGTGAAGGCCGCCATCTCCCGGCGGCAGGCCTGGAAGCAGGAACGGACCACCGCGTTCTGACCCGCGGTGGCCCTCACTAAGAAGGTGCGCTTCGTCCGAGCTGCTCGATCTGCGTGGTGAGGGTGCGGATGAGCTCGAAAGCTTGGTGTCCTAGCTCCACGCCCTGCCGCAACTGGAGCAGCAAGGCCAGTAAGTGGTGGCTCGCTCCGACCGCGCGGAAGATCGGCACGGTCGTGGCGACGGTCTCCTCCAGCTTCTCCGCATCCCCCAGCTTGATGTACACGGCCGCCAGGTGGAGCGAGACCAGCGCGGCTTCGAGCATCAACTGATGCTGGCTGAAGCCTTCGCGGGCTTGGACCAGGGCGGCCTCGGACGCCCGCAGGTGGCCGAGGTCGCGGAGGAGCTGTCCTTCCTGCCACTCGGCGCGCAGGAGGTTGAGCGAGTCGTGGAACTCCCGGTACAGATCGCGGACCTCGTAGTAGAGCGACAGCGCCTGCTCGGGCTGCTCGAGCTCGATGTAGCAGCGCACCAGGTTGTGGCACGCGGCGAGAAGCAGGTGCGGGTCCTCCTCCGGGGCGATCAGCGGGATCGCCCGGTGCAGGGTGAGCACCGCCTCCTCAGGCTGGGAGGCATAGATGCAGGCAATCGCCTTCTGGACCAGGGTGCTGGCGTAAGAACCGGTCTCTCCGAGCTCCCGGTAGATCCGTCCTGCCTCGTCGCTGAGCTGGATGGCCTCGGCGAAGCGGCTCTGGAAGATGCGAAGGGACGTCATCTGAGCGAGGAGACGAGCCCGGAGAGGAGGATCTCCCGTCCCTTCCTCGCCGAGGCGCTGCGCCCGGGCGAACGCCGCTTCGGACTCGCGGAGCTGGCCCAGCACCCGGAGGGCGTTGGCATACTGACGCCACGCCCCTGACCGGAGGTCGGCGAGCCGCTCCGGGCTGCCGCAGTCGCTCGCGGTGCAGGACTCGGCGGCGAGGCAGGCGAGGTGGGCCAGGTGAAGGACCTTCGCGGGATCGTGGAAACGGACCTTGCGGCTGCCCTCGACCAGTTGCCGGATGAGCTCGGGGTTCGCGAATCGCCGATCGGTCCCCATGCACCGGACCTGCTCCTCGACCGCAAGCGCGGACAGCTCGGCCCACAGCTCGTCCGCCGAGGCTTCCGGCGTCCGGTCCTGCGCAAAGAAAGCGGCCAAAGACCTCTCGGCTTCGCTGAAGGCCCGGCTGTAGTCGTAGCCCCTCCCGGCGCCGGAGTCCTCCAGCGAGCCGGGACGGAGCTGCAGCAGCCTTTCCAGGCGGCTCGACTCCCATCCCATGCCGTCCAGCCGCTCGTGGCAGGCAGGACAGCCCGCGATGAGATGCCGGACAATGCGGGTATTGGATGCGGCAGAGCCGGCCCGCGATGCGTCCCGCAGGAACACCTCGAGCTCCGCCGAAGTCGGATGATGCTGCTCAAACATCTGTAGCCCTCCAGGACGAAGAAACAAGGCCTTGCAAACTGCCTGGTGAAGTTTCCTGGAAGGCACAGCCCGGCCGGCTGAAGCCTTGGGACCAGATTGCAAGGCGGAAACTTCGCTCTAACTCTCTAGGTGCAGCGTTCGCTTGAAACCGGGACAGCTCTAGTACACCACCGACCGCGCCGGAAGCTGCTCGATCTGGGAGCTCAGGACCTGGAGCAGAGCGAGCGTCTGGCGATTCTGGTGCGGCGGCTGCTGGAGCTGGAGCAGGGAGCCCAGAAGCTCGCGCTCCACGCCCAGGGAGCGGAAGATCGGCACGGTCTCCGCCACCGTCTGTTTGAGCTGGGACTCGGCCTGCAGCTTGACGTAGACCGCCGCCAGGTCGAGGGAGATCAGCGCCGCCTCGTAGAATAGCTCGCGGTCCACGAAGCCCTGCCGGGCGTCGAGCAGGATGGTCTCCGAAGCCCGCAGATGGCCGAGGTCGCGCAGCAGCAGACCTTCCTGCCAGGCGAGGCGCAGCTTGAGCAACGGGTCTTTGGAACGCCTGTAGAGGTCCCGCGTCTCGGAATACAGCGAGAGCGCCTGCTCGGGCCGGCCGAGCTCGATGTAAGACCGCACGAGGTTGTGACAGGCGGACAGCAGGAGATTGGGATCCCGCTCGGCTTCGATGAGTGGAATCGCCCGGTTCAGGATCTGGACGGACTCCTCCCCCTCGCCTGCGTAAAGGCAGGCTATCGCCTTCTGCACGAGAGTGCTGGCGAAAGCGTGGTCGTCCTCGAGGTCCGTATAGATCTGCCCAGCCTCCTCAGCGAGCTCGATCGCCTTGTCGAACTGCCGCTGGGCCAGGCGCAGGGATACCGCCTGCGTGCAGAACCGGGCGCGCAGCAGCGGGTCGCGGGTCCCTTCTTCCAGATGACGCCGGGCGACCGAGATCGCCTCCTCCGCCTCCCCGAGGTGTCCGAGCACCCGCAGGGAGTTGCCGTACTGCCTCCAGGCCTGGGCACGAAGGTCGGCCTGCCTGGGCTCGCTGCCCACGGCCTCGACCGGACAGGCTTGCGCCGCCAGCCGGGCCAGGTTCGCGAAGTGGAGCATCCTGGCCGGATCCTGGTATCGGACGCCATGGCTTGCGTCGATCAGATATTTGACGAAAGACGGGACGGCGTAACGGCCACTCACCACCCGCTCGACCTGCACTGCCGGCGGAAGCTGGGTCAATTCGGCCAGCAGGTCCTCCGCAGACACCTCGGAGGTCCGGTCTTTGGCAAGGAAGGCCGCGAGAGACTGCTCGGCATCTGCGAAGGAGGTCCCGTAATCATAAGCCTCAGGCGAGCTCGAAGCCGCAGTGCGCAGATTCTCCTGGCAGGGAGCACAGGCCGCCAGCAGGTGCCGGACCAGGCGGGTGTTCCGGGGAGCGGTACCAGTCGCAGTCGCGTTGCGGAGGAATCGCTCGAAGTCTTTAACCTTCAAATGATCTGCCGACATGAGACCTCCTTCCGACGCGATGTTGCTCCATCAATCCAGGTGTGGAAGCGGGGTAAAACCGGGACACTGAAAGGAAGGGCGAGGCGAGAGGGGGAGGAGGAGGACGGTTGGGGGGCATGGCGTCGCCCCCCGATGCCCGGGTGAACTCTTGTCTTAGTAGCAGCCGGGACGCGGCCGGCCTTCTGGATCGATGCAGCCGCCGGACTGGATCGTGTAGCCGCCACCCAGAGCAGTGGGCGTGGTCGTCGCTGCCTCGAAGGTGGAGCCGAAGGTCTGCGGAGTCGAGGTCTGCTCGCCGAACAGGAGATCGCTCAGCCACGACAAGGCCACGTCGAACCACCCGGAGCGGGTGTCCAAGGACGGACCGAAGGGACTGGCCTGGGCGGCGGGGACGGAGGCGAGAACGAGCGTAAGGGCGACGACGGTGACGGTGGCGATGCGAGACATAGAACGAAACATAGGATACCCCTCCTCATACGCGAGTCCCATTCATCTGGGAGCCCGCTGAAATCAACTGAAATGCACTGCAACTTCTGTAGTCTGTTCTTTAAGTGCGACGCTCTCGGCAAACCGTGACACCTGCGTGACTGCGAAGTTGTGCTTCTAGAAGCAGGCCGCCTCCGGCCCGAAGAGGATCGCTATTCTACGGAGTTTGAAGATAAATGCAATAGGCTGCGCCGAGAACAGCAACGCAGCCTATTGTAAAAAAGCGAGATGTTTATTTGCCGGTGCGGCCGGCCAGGGGAGCCAGACGGGTGTTGAGCATGTGGATCAGCTCGAGGGCCTGCTGTTCCTGGCCCGCCGCATGCTGGAGCTGAAGGAGGGCGGCCAGCGCCTCACGGCCCACACGCAAGGCAGTAAAGATCGGAATCGCCTCGGCGACCGTCTGCTTCAGGCTGTCGATCCTGCCCATCTTCACATAGACCCAGGCGAGGTCGAGAGAGACCATGGCGACCTCGTGTGCCAGGTTTCTTTCCACGAAGCCCTTGCGCGCCTGCAGGAGAGCGGTCTCGGCGGCATTGAGATGTCCGAGGTCCCGCAGGAGCTGACCCTCCTGCCAGCCTGCCCGGAGAAGGAGGATATCGTCTTCGAATTCTTTGTATAGATCGCGAGCTTCGAAATACAGCGAAAGGGCCTGCTCCGGCTGATCGAGCGCGACATAACTGAATACCAGGTTGTGACAGGCGGCCAGAAGCACGTGGGGATTCTTCTCGGGATCGATCAAGGGTATCGCATGGTTGAGGACGGCGACGGCTTCCTCCGCGAATCCCGCATAGTGGCAGGCCAAGGCCTTGTGCACGAGAGCGGTGGCATGGTTGTGCGTCTGCCCGATTTCCAAATAAATGGCAGCCGCCTCGTCGGCAAGCTCGATCGCTTCCGGATATCTGCCCTGTGTTTTGCGCAGCGAAGACCTTTGCTCGAAAAGGCGGGCCTGCAAGGGAGGATCTCCGGTCCCTGCTTCCAGGTAACGTTGAGCCGTCGTGATCGCCTCCTCTGCTTCCTGGAGCCGCCCCGAAACGCGCAGTGAGATGCCGACATGGCCCCAAGCGCGCCCCCTCAGGTCGGCAAGCTTCGAGGCGCTGCCCGTATCCTCTACCGTGCAGGTTTCTGCAACGAGTTGGGCCAGTTCAGCAAGGTGCAACATCTCACTCACATCACGGTATCGAGTGGCATGGCTGCTTTCGATCAGCAACTCGGCCAATTCCTTGCTCTTGAACCGCAGGTTGTGGCGAGCCTGATCTTTCTGTTCAGCCTTGGGAAGAGATCTCAATTCGGTGGAGAGGATCTCCGCAGCCACGGGGTTAGGCTTGCCCTCAGCAAAAAAATCAGAGAGCTTTCGCTCCGCGCCGAGAAAGGCTACGTTGTAATCGTACCCACCCTTGGGCCTGAGTTGGGCGCGCGAGCGCTCCTGGCACGAAGCGCACTCCTTCAGAAGGTGCCGAACGACCCGAGCAGCTCCTTGTGTACTTGCACTGCCCTTCTCCCGCAGGAGGCTCTCGACCTCTGCCTCCGTCGGATGTTCGTGCTCGTACTCATGAGCGCCACCTACTCGTGAGTTCACGGTCGTTCCTTTCTCGCACCTTCGCCGATGCGAAGGCGGGGGCAGCTCAGCGGCTGCCCCCAGCCTGATTGACTTTAGCCGCAGGGCCTTGGGTGGCCCAACGGATCGATGCCGCATCCATCGTTTGCCGTCACCTTCTTCTTGGGAGTCTTCTGGACCTTCTTCCCGAGGATCCGGTCCAACCATCCCATCGCCTGCTCTATACAACTGCCGTCCGTCTTGGAGACAGCAGCCTTTCTGTCCACTTGCATCCTCGCCTCGGCAGCGGGGACCATCGCGAAATTCAGACTGAGCGCGAATACAGAGACTACCACAACCCGAGAAATGAAATGAAACATGTCAACCCCCTCCTTGAATGAATGCGAACTACCGAACCGAATGCCCGGCGTCCGCTAGAAAAACCAAAAGATCAAAAGAAAAGTGTTACGTCCTAGTAGGTGCGGCCAGGCTAGTGGAGCGGGACACTTTTGAGGGAAATTTCTTTTTGACACCTCCGGCCCTTGATTTGTCCCCGTTGGAGGACAACCTGCTCTTTCGGAGGGTCAGACTCTGCCCCGTTGGCAAGCAGCTAAGTAGCACAGAAGAAAAGAGATGTCAGCGTATATATCGATCGGGATCGCGTCTTGGCATGGGCCTTGTAACTGGAAGCTGTGGAACCGCGGCTCTGCTGAGCCCAGAGGTTGAAAGGAGTGAGCCATGCTCGAAATGAGGAACCACCGAAGGGGTGCAGCTTGGATCGCTTCCCTTCTGATGCTGGTGTTGTTCGTGGGCTGCGCATCGAGCGGAGCCCCGCGCCGTGAGCGTGAACCGTACGTGACGAAGCGCGACCGCACCTGGAAGGGAGCGGGGATCGGCGCCGCGGCCGGCGCGGCCGGGGCAGTGCTGGCGGGCAAGCGCGAGGCGGACGAGATCCTGGCCGGCGCGGCCATCGGAGCCGTGATCGGCGGCGGTGTCGGCGCCTACATGGATGCCCAGCAGGAGAAGCTGGCGCGAATCCCGGGGACCGAGGTGGAGCGGGTCGATGAGGACACGCTGCTGGTCCACTTCGAAAACGACGTGCTCTTCGACGTGGATTCGTCGCGCGTCGACTCCGACGGCCGCCAGACCCTGGAAGACCTGGCCGGAGTCCTGGAGGACTACGACAAGACCGCGGTCGTGGTCCAGGGGCACACGGATTCAACCGGCAGCGAGGAGCACAACCTGGAGCTGTCGGAGCGCCGGGCCGAGGCGGTGCAAAGATACCTGGCGAGCCTGGGGGTCGATCCCGCCCGCCTGGCCACCATGGGCTTCGGCGAGGATTCGCCGGTGGCGAGCAACGACAGCGAGTCGGGGCGTCAGCAGAACCGCCGAGTGGACATCCTGCTCCGGGCCAAGGCCGGTCCGGTTCGGGACGCCACCGGGCGTTAAAATATCCGTCGGGTCCGTCTGCAGAGGCGGGCCCGCCGGGCGCTTCAGCCCTCCCTCTACGAGAAATTGCACGTCATGGCACAACTCTTGTACCCGGAGAACGGGGAAAGGAGAGTGCCCCATGCCTACGGTTGCCCGCCCTTCCCACCCCTCCGCCTACGATTTCATCCCTCCGAACCCGACGCTGACCAGGCTCTGGCAGGCGGCGCAGGAGTGCCGGGCGTGTGAGCTTTACAAGCTGGGGACGCAGGCGGTGCTCGGGGAGGGGCCGCGGCAGGCCGCAATTCTATTCATCGGCGAGCAACCGGGAGACCAGGAGGACCTCGCCGGCCGGCCGTTCGTCGGTCCTGCCGGCCGCGTGCTCGACGAGGCGCTCGTTGAGGTGGGCATCCCGCGCAAGGAGGTGTTCGTCACCAACGCGGTCAAGCACTTCAAGTGGGAGCCCAGGGGCAAGCGCCGCATCCATCAGAAGCCCACGCTCGGCGAGGTCAAGGCCTGCCGACCGTGGCTGGAGGCCGAACTCGCGCTGGTCAAGCCCCAGGGGATCGTCTGCCTGGGAGCCACCGCCGCCCAGTCCCTCCTGGGACCCCAGTTCCGGATCACCCGCGACCGCGGCCGGTTCTTCGACTCCGAATGGGCGAGCTGGATCACGGCGACCATCCACCCCTCCGCCATCCTCCGCATGCCCGACCGCGAGAAGCGGGAGGAGGCCCGCGTGCTCTTCCTTGAAGACCTGCGCGAGGTCCTCAAGCGGCTACGGCCGTAGCCTTCACCTCCGCCGGCTCGTCGATACGCGCCGCGGCGTGCCTTTCGAGCCAACCCGCCGCTTCCTCCCACAGGGTGTCGCGGAACCGGTCCCGGAAGAAGCCGAAGTGGCCCACCGGGGGCAGCCCGGCCGTGTGCGGCACCAGGTGGCGATGGACCACCTGGGCGTTGCGATAAAAGTGGAGCAGGGCCACGGCCGCAGCCCGCGGCGCGAAGTCGTCATCCTCGAAGCTGTAGGCGAAGATCGGCCGCGCGAAACGCTCGAACCCCGCCCGCCGCTCCTCGTGGCCGTCCAGGAGGAAGCTCGGACGGCGGCCCCAGGCGGCCCACTCCCGCGCCACGCCCCCGGGGAGATCCTCCTTCATCCCCATCCACCCCGGCATGTACCCGAAGGCGCGGCTGACCGCCGGGAAGATCAGGTGCCAGTAGAGCGCGACCTTCCAGCGTTCGGGGGAGGGCCAGTGCCCCCAGTAGCCGCTCTGGGAGCCTACGGCCAGCAGGGCGCCGATCTTCTCGTTGTTTTCGGCCAGGCCGACGAGCTGCCCGCCCACGCTGTGCCCGACCGACAGCAGCCGCTCGGGCTGAACGTGGCGGCCGGCCCAGTCGATCACTCCTGCCAGGTCCTCCTCGCCCCACTGGTGCATCCGGGCCCGGAACCCCCGCAGGCTCTTCGGCCGCGATTCCCCGATTCCCCTGTAGTCGTAGGTCAGGACCGCGAAGCCCCGGCCGGCGAGGAAACGGGCGAACCCGTCGTAATAAATCCGGGGCACCGCCGTCGCCGAGCTGATCACCACCAGGGTCTCGCGCCCCCACGCCGCTTTACCTTGGGGCTCGTACAGCGTCGCGGCCAGCTTGAAGCCGTCCCGGGCGGGAAGGCGCAGACTCCGGTCGACTCCTGCCTCTCCGTTCATGGGAACCTCCTCAGATGCGCTCGACGATGGCGGCGATCCCCTGACCGCCGCCGATGCACAGGGTGACGAGGGCCGTGGCCAGTCCGCGGCGCTCGAGCTCGTCCAGGGCGGTGCCGAGAAGCATCGCGCCGGTGGCGCCGAGCGGATGGCCGAGGGCGATGGCCCCGCCGTTGACGTTCACCTTCTCCGGGTCGATCCCCAGGTTGCGGATCGTCTGCATCGGGACCGCGGCGAAGGCCTCGTTGATCTCCCAGAGGTCGATGTCCCCGGGCTGCATGCCCGCCTGCTCCAGCGCCTTTTGCGAGGCGGGAGTGGGAGCGGTCAGCATGATCACCGGCTCGCTGCCCGCCGTGGCCAGGGCGCGGATCCGGGCCCGCGGCTTCAGGCCGTGGGATTGCACATAGTCCTCGGAAGCCAGGAGGACGGCGGCCGCCCCGTCGACCACGCCGCTGGAGTTGCCCGCGGTGTGGACGTGGCGGATCTCTCCGGCTTCGGGGTAGCGCTGGAGCGCGATCGGGTCCCAGGTCTCGCCCATGGCGACGAAGGAGGGGACCAGCGCGGCCAGCCCTTCGGCCGTGGTTTCGGGCCGCGGGTGCTCGTCCTTCTCCAGGGCCACCTGCCCACTCTCCGGATCTCGGACCGGGATCCGGCTGCGGAACCTGCCCTCCTGCTCGGCCTTTGCGGTCCGGCGCTGCGACTCCAGGGAGAAGGCGTCGATCTCCTCGCGGGAGAAGCTCTCGAGCGTGGCGATCAGGTCGGCGCTGATCCCCTGGGGGACCTGGTGGTGCCGCTTGCGGAGGTGAAGATTGTTGCCGTCCTGGCCCGCGCCGTCCGAGCCGATGGGGTTGCGGGACATGCTCTCGACGCCGCCGGCCACCGCCAGTCGCTGAAAGCCGGAGGCGACTCCCATGGCGGCGAAGCTCACCGCCTGGAGGCCGGAGCCGCAGAAGCGGTTCAGGCTCACGCCCGTGACCTCGATGGGCCAGCCGGCCGCGAGGATCGCGTTGCGGGCGACGTTCGCCCCCTGCTCGCCAGCCTGCGAGACGCAGCCGACGACCACGTCGTCGACCTCGGCAGGGTCGATGCCGGAGCGCTCGGCCAGTCCGTTGAGGACCTGGGCCATCAGCTCCTGGGAGTGGATTCCGGACAGGGCGCCCTTGCCCGCCTTGCCGCGACCTCGCGGCGTGCGGACGGCGTCCAGGATGTAGGCGTCAGGCATGGGAATCTCCTATCAAGCACGAACGATCGTGCGTTTTTTCGTGGGACAACAGAGCGCGGCTGACCGCGTGGGTATTCATCGGATCAAGCCTTGTAGAAAGCCAGGAGACGTTCGAAGGAGCCGCGGGCGAGATCGCCGGCCTTGGGATTGCGCATCAGCCGCTGGGCATTGTGATAGCCGAGGACGATGGCGTCGAGGTCGAAGGCGAACTGCTCGGGATCGAGGTCGGAGCGGAAGTGGCCGGCCTCGACGGCCAGGCGGGCAGCCTTGGCCATGAAGGCCGAGCGGTCGCGAAAGGCCTTGGCCAGGATGTCGCGCTGGGGACCCGGGCGGTCGTCGAACTCGGTGGAAGCCCCGACGAGGATGCAGCCCATGTCCGGAGCATTGGACCAGGCGAGCCAGTTCTCGAATAGGGCACGGATGCGCGGCTCGCCCCGCGGCGCGGCGAGGGCGGGGCGGATCACGGTCTCCGTGAACCGGTCCACGGCAGCCTGGAGGACCTGCACCTGGAGCTCGTCCTTGGAGCCGAAGTGAGCGAACAATCCGCTCTTCGACAGGCCCAGCTCGGAGGAGAGCGTACCGATGGTCAATCCCTCCAGCCCGTCGCGGCTGGCGATGCGGACCGCCTGGTCCAGAATCCGCTCGCGGGTTTCGGCGCCCTTACCCATGGACGTATTGTACGAACGATCGTTCTATTCTGTCAAGAGGACGGGACCCGCTCGGGTCCCGCCTGAGCCTTACTTGTCCGGCGGAGGGGGGTAGCAGATGAAGCACCCTCCGCACTGGGAGAACGGAGTCTTGATGCCCCAGGCAACCCTGTTGTTGCAGCAGTCGTAGCCGTACTGCCCCACGACCGTGGTGTGGGCTGCGTTGCTGTAGTAGGTGCAATTGCTGGCGGCGTCGAGGGAGGGAACGGAGACCGCCGCTCCCAGGGCGAGAAGGGTGAGGAGGAGGACGGTCAAGGCGGCTTTTCTCATGCGGAGTCACTCCTTTCAAAAGATCCAGGGTCTGGAAGGCCAACCTTATCGCAGATTAACTATGAATGTCATCCCGCTACTCGCCGCACCCGGAACGCGGCCACGGCCTGGGGCTGGCCTTCCGGAAGCGCGGCGGCCATGCGGCGGGCGACCTTGGCCCAGTTGGCCTGGGCCGTCCACTTCTTGGCCTCGACCGGCTCGCTGACCATGCCGGGGGCGGTCAGCCGCGCGGCGAGGTCGGGCCGGGGCCGTCCTTGCCCGTCGACCGCAACGGCCTCGAAGTCCACGCCTCTCTTGTAGATGGCCAGGAGGCCGAAGACCTCCTCCCTGCCGGGCACCTGGAGGAGGGCGACCTGGCCGCGGGGGCCTTCCTCCAGCTCCATCAGGACCCCCTCGACGAGCGGATGCCCCGAGGCGAAGTAATCCAGGGTCTCGCGGTCGACGGCTTCGGCGCGGTCGAAAGTGCCGAGATAGCGCGAGCCCGGCGGGACGCCGGGGATGTGATCGACCAGGGCTTCCCACCCGAACTCGATCCCCCAGACGCTCCGGCCGCTCTGCGGCTCGACGAGGAAGCCGAAGCGGCCCGCGGCGCGCAGGACGACTTCCTCGTTCAGGAGGTCCAGGTCCGGCGGCACCCGGGCGAGAATCTCTTCTTCCATTTGAGGGCGGTACGGATCCCGGTGCAGCTCGTGATAGGCGGCGCTCCGCACCCGGTCGTGCGCCTCCTGCGCCTCCTTAAGCACTCCTTCGAAGACGACCGGGTCCACCTCCTCCGGTCCGTGGAGGGCTTCCCGCTCGACCGCCCTGGCCACGTGCCGCAGCTCCCGCTCGAGTCCGCCGAGCGGTTCCTCGAACAGGCCGATGGCCTCGTAGAGGCCGGCGATCGCCCGTCCCAGGCCGGCTGGCGGCCGGAAATAGATGATCTCGGTCGGAATCGTCCGCCCGATCCGGTCGAGCCGCCCGATCCTCTGCTCGACGACGGCCGGGTTCCACGGGAGGTCGAACAGCACGAGCCGGTGGCAGAACTGGAAGTTGCGCCCCTCGCCGCCGGCCTCGGTGGAGATCAGGACCCCCGGCCCTTCCGGCAGCCGGAACTGCGCCACCTCGATGTCCCGGCGCTCGGGCGCGAGGTCCTCATGAAAGAGGCCGGCCCGCGCCCGGCCTTCCCGCTCGATGGTCGGCTTGAGCCTGTCCAGGGTCTCCTTGTGCGCCACGAAGACCAGCGTCTTCTCCCCGGCCTGCTGCCAGCGAGCTGCCTGCTCGGCCAGCCAGCGCACCCGCGGATCGGCGCGGTCGGCCTCGGCGATCAGGTCCGCGAACTCGGCGTCCTTCAGGGCGGAGGGCGAGGAGAGCGCCCGCACGATCCGCTCCGCCTTGCGCCGCTCCGCCACGGCATTCTCGGCCGGCTGGGAGCGTACCCGGTGCTCCAGGGCGAGCAGCGCCTCCCAACCCGGATCGTCGATTTCGATCGGGACCCCGACGCGCGGCGGGAGCCCTCCGATGTCCACCCGGCGGGTGGAGCTGGTGCAGGGAGGGAGGGGCTCGCGTCGGGCGAGGCGCTCGGAGAAGCTCTCCGCTTCGGGAAACTCCTCGGGGCGGAGGAGTTGGAGCAGGCGGAAGAAGCCGTGGGCGTCGTCCTCCCGCGGAGTCGCGGTCAGGAGGAGGACGTGCCGGCCCACGGCTGCGATGGGGGCGACGGCCCGGTACGCCTCGTTGCCGGGATGGCCGGGCGGCCGCCGCAGGTGGTGGGCCTCGTCGACGACGAGAAGGTCGATTCCGGCCTCGGCAGCCTGCTCGCTGAGCCGTCGCCGGGAGGAGAGCAGGTTGAGCCCGATCACCGAGCGCCGGTGGGTGTCGAACGGGTTGAAGTCCGGCCCATGATCGCGGGCCACGTCGGCCAGGCGCTTCTCGTCGAGGAGAGCGAAGGCCTGGTGGTACTTGCGCCAGAGCTCGCCGAGCCATTGCAGGGTGAGGGTCTCGGGCGCGACGATCAGGGTGCGGTCGGCGCGCCCGGTCTGGAGGAGCCGGTTGAGGATCAGGCAGGCCTCGACCGTCTTGCCGAGCCCCACCTCGTCGGCCAGGAGCCAGCGCACCGGATCGCTGTGGCAGGCGCGCTCCGCGGCATAGAGCTGATGGGGAAAGATCTGGATGCGGCCGCCGAGGAAGGAGCCCAGGCCGCCGGCCTGGCGCAGGCGCTGGAGGCGCAGCCCGTCCAGGCGGTTCACGAAGTCGTCGTAGCTGTCCACCTGCCCGCGGGCCAGGCGCTCGGAGAGGGGGAGGTCGACGGGCAGCGGCCAGAGATCGGAGGCGGCGACCTCGCGGCCATCCTCCAGCCGGCAGAAGCTGCCGTCGCAGGAGGCGACCACGACCGGCTCATCGTTGCCGTCGAGGCGCGCCCGGGTCCCCGGCTTGAGCGCCAGGGGGATGAGAGCGTCCGAGCCGATTGCGAAGGCGAGGGTCTGGCCGCTGTCCGGGAAGCGCACCTGTACGTTGCGGCCGAGGATCTCGACCACCTCGCCGGGTCCCAGCTCGGGATTGAATCGGTGCGTCAGGCGGTCGCCGGGTTTCCACATCGCGGCGGATTGTAACCGCCGGTGGGGCGCTGCCACGCGAGCTCGAGTGCGTGCCGCCGGAGGTCGGGTGGCAGCGGCTGGACCCCGAGCGGCAGCGGCTGGAGGTCGGGCGCGACCGCCGGAGGTCGAGCGGGACGCGCTGGAGGCCGGGCGGCAGCGGCCGAAGGTCGGGCGGCAGCGGCTGGACCCTGAGCGGCAGCGGCTGGAGGTCGGGCGCAGCCGCTGGAGGTCGAGCGGGACATGCTGGAGGCTGAGTGCCAGCGGCTAGAGGTCGGGCGGGAGCGGCTGGAGCTCCGGCCGCTGCTGCCGGAGGTCGAGCGAGACGTGCTGGAGGCCGCGCGGCAGCCGCTACGGGTCGCGCGGCAGGGTACGGGGAGTGCGCGGCCCCTGACGGCCGCCGCGGTGCGAGATACTCCCCTCCATGGTCACCGCCCTCTGCCCGGTCCGAGCCTGCGGCGCTCCCTTGCAACGCCGGGAGCAGTTCTGGGTCTGTCCGCGGGGACATTCCTTCGACATCGCCCGCAACGGCTATTGCAACCTCCTCCAGCCGCAGGACCGCAAGTCGAAGAGCCCTGGCGATCCGAAAGAGGCGGCGCTGGCCCGGCGACGTTTTCTGGAGGCCGGGCATGGGGATTTCCTCCTCCAAGCTCTCTTGGAAGAGGTCCAAGCTTCCACGATCCTGGACGTGGGCTGCGGCGAAGGCTTCTTTCTGGGGTCGCTATCCAAAGACCGCGAGGCCCACGGCGTCGACCTCTCCGTCCCGGCAATCGATCTCGCCGCCCGGCGCTGGCCGGGAGTGCATTGGTGGGTGGTCAATGCCGACCGCGCGCTCCCCTTCGCGGACGGTTCCTTCGACACCGCGCTCTCCATCGCCGGCCGGCGACCCGCGGGCGAGCTGCGGCGAGTACTCAAGCCCGGGGGACTCCTCCGCGTGGCGGTCCCGGGCGAGGACGACCTGATCGAGCTGAGAGAGGCCGTGCTGGGGGAGGGGAGGCTCCTCGGAAGAGTAGAGAAGACCGTGGCCGAGCTGGCCGGGGCCTTCGAGCTCCAATCCCACCGTACCGTGAGATCCATGGAGAAAGTGGTCGCGCGCGACGCCCTGGCCGCCACCTACCGCGGAGCGCGGGAGAGCCAGAAGAAGAAGCTGGAAGAGCTCGGCGAGATGCGGGTGACCCTGAGCTTCGACCTGCTGCGGTTCCAGTAGGCTCCCTTCAAAGCAAAAGGCCCGACCCTTCCGGGGCCGGGCCTTTTTAGGTCTGTGTCGGTGGCGTTGGGTTCCCCGTGCGGGTCACCCTCCGTCATCTTTGGAGGAGCCTCTTACGAGGACGCCACCTCCAAACCGTGACAATCGTTCAAGGATCACCTCCTTTCTGGGCGTATCCGTCTTCGGCGGGGCCCAACCCGCCCGGTCCCATTAGCCGCCCAAGCTGCTGAGGACCGCCACGTCACACCCCCGAAAGGAAGCGCGTGGAGCCGGAACGACGACATGGTGCGGGAAAGAGGCGGCAATGTCAACGCCTCGTGATACCTTTCGCACCCGTGAAAGCAGCACATCCACCTAGGAGCTGACCGCCGATGAAAAAGATCGGGATTCTATTCGGGCAGGAAGACACCTTCCCCTGGGCCTTTCTCGACCGCGTAAACAGCAAGAACGTCGCAGGGATCACCGCGGAGCCGGTCCGCATCGACAAGCTCGTCCAAGGCGAGCCCAGCGGATATGCCGTCATCATCGACCGCATCTCCCAGGACGTCCCCTTCTACCGCGCCTACTTGAAGAACGCCGCCCTGAGCGGCACCGCCGTCGTCAACAACCCGTTCTGGTGGAGCGCGGACGAGAAGTTCTTCAACAACTGTCTCGCTCTCAAGGTCGGCGTGGCCGTGCCCAAGACCGTCCTGCTGCCGTCCAAGGAGAACCCGCCGGACACCGGCGACAAATCCTTCCGCAACCTGGCCTATCCCATGGACTGGGAGGGCATCTTCAACTATGTCGGCTGGCCCGCCTACTTCAAGCCCTTCGCCGGCGGCGGCTGGAAGAACGTCTACCGGCTGGAGAACCCCGACCAGTTCTTCCGCGTCTACAACGAGACCGGACAGCTCGTGATGATGCTCCAGGAAGAGATCGTCTTCACCGAGTACTTCCGCTGCTACAGCCTGGACTGCCGGGACGTGCGCATCATGCAGTACGACCCCAGGCAACCATTTCACGCGCGGTACGTGCGCGGCGGCCCGCCGGTGAGCGCGGCGCTTCTCGACGACTTGGAGGACGCCGTGCTCAAGCTCAACAAAGCCCTGGGCTACGACTTCAACACCGTCGAGCTCGCGGTGCGCGACGGCATCCCCTATGCCATCGACTTCTGCAACCCGGCGCCGGACGCCGACGTGAACTCGATCGGCGACGACAACTTCGAATGGATCGTGGAGCACTCCGCCAACATGGCCCTGCGCAAGGCCGAGACCTTCGAAGAGGGCAAGGACAGTCTGCGATGGGGGGAGTTCGTCAAAGGAACCGTATGAGCCAATCCAAGCTGTTCACTCTGGGTATCGAGGAAGAGTTCCAGCTCATCGACCTGGAGACGCGCGACCTGCGTTCCCACGTGCAAGAGCTCCTGGAGGAGGGGAAGGAGATCCTCAAGGACGAGCTCAAGGCGGAGATGCACCAGTCCGTCATCGAGGTCGGCACCCCGATCTGCCAGGACATCAAGGAGGCGCGCCGCGAGGTCGTCCGCCTGCGCAGCCAGCTCGCGGGGCTCGCGCGGCGCAACGGCCTGACGATCGCCGCGGCCGGCACCCACCCCTTCGCCCGCTGGCAGGATCAGCTCATCACCCCGCTCCCGCGCTATGAAGAGATCATCGAGGACCTGCAGCAGGTGGCGCGCGCCAATCTGATCTTCGGCCTCCACGTCCATGTCGGGATCGACGACCGCGAGACCGCGATCCACATCATGAACGCGGCCCGCTACTTCCTGCCGCACATCTTCGCCCTCTCCACCAACTCCCCCTTCTGGGAAGGGCGCAACACGGGCCTCAAGTCGTACCGCAGCAAGGTCTTCGACCGCTTTCCCCGCACCGGCATCCCCGACCACTTCCAGAGCTACTCGGAGTACGAGAACTACATCAAGCTGCTGGTGCAGACCCGGTGCATCGACAACGCCAAGAAGATCTGGTGGGACATCCGGATGCACCCCTTCTTCGACACGCTGGAGTTCCGCATCTGCGACGTGCCCATGCGGGTCGAGGAGACGCTGGCCCTCGCCGCGCTCTGCCAGGCCATCACCTGCAAGCTGCACAAGCTGATCAAACGCAACCTGGGCTTCCGGCTCTACCGGCGGCTGCTGATCAGCGAGAACAAGTGGCGGGCCGCGCGCTACGGCATCTCCGGCAAGCTGATCGACTTCGGCAAGCGGGAGGAGGTGGACTGCGCGACGCTGATCCACGAGCTGCTGGAGTTCATCGACGACGTGGTCGACGAGCTGGGCAGCCGCGAGGAGCTTGCCTGGGTACACGAGATCTTGCGGCATGGGACCGGCGCGGACCGACAGATTGTGGTCTACAATCAGACCCACGACGTCAAGGCGGTAGTGGACCACATCGTGGCCGAGACCCATCAGGGGCTGGACCTGTAGGAGGGAGGGCGGGCCCGGACCTTGCAGAGAAGGGGACCTCTATGAGAGAAGACTCTTGCCCTGAGCTCGCCCCCGGGGCGTACAACGCGATCCATACCTGCCTCCGGCTGCAGCCCGAGGAGCGCGTCACCGTGATCACCGACCTGGAGACCCTCGAGATCGCTGCCGCCCTGGTGCGCGAGATCGAGAGCGCCGGCGCCGAGCAGCGCACCTTCGTGCTGGAGGATTACGCTCTGCGCCCCCTGGCCTACATGCCGAAGGAGATCCTGGACGACCTGGAGCTGTCCCAGGTCAGCATCTTCGCAGCCCAGGCGCACCAGGGCGAGCTGCCCTCGCGCATCGCCATGACCAGCGTCATCAACCGGCAGCGGATCCGTCACGCGCACATGGTCAACATCGACCGCCAGTGCATGATCGAGGGCATGCGCGCCGACTTCCTGGAGGTCGACGCCCTGAGCCAGCGCCTGGTGGAGAGGGCCCGGCAGGCGAAGCAGATCCGCGTCACCTCGCGCTCGGGCACCGATCTGGTGGCCGACTTCGCCCCCCATCTCAAGTGGCTCAAGACGAGCGGCATCATCTCCCCGGACAAGTGGGGCAACCTGCCGGGCGGCGAGGTCTTCACCTCCCCCTGGACCGTCAACGGCCGCTTCGTCTGCGACGGCGTGGTGGGCGACTACCTCTGCCGCAAGTACGGCGACCTGCGCGGCACGCCGCTGACCATCGAGGTCAAGGACGGCCGCATCGCCAGCCTCGACTGCCTCAACGAGGAGCTGATGGAAGAGTTCCGGTGCTACACCGCGACCGACGAGAACAGCGACCGGGTGGGCGAGTTCGCCATCGGCACCAACATCGCGGTCGAGGACGTGCGCGGCAACATCCTGCAGGACGAGAAGATCCCGGGCGTCCACATCGCCTTCGGCCACCCCTACGCCGAGCACACCGGCCAGGACTGGGTCTCCACGACCCACATCGACTGCGTCGCGCCGCACGAGGTCACCGTCCAAATGGATGGCGAAACGGTCATGCGCGACGGCCAGTTCCTGATCTGACCCCGGCAATGGTTCCAGAGCTCCGCCGGGCCTACAACGAAGCCTTCACCGAGGAGCGCTATCTCGGCATGCTGCGCGACCTGGAGGCCGAGTGCGGCTGTCCGATCGCATTCCGGATCTCCGAGACCCCGCTCTTCCTTTCCGATGAGATCAACCGCGAGCTCGAGAAGGCCTCCTGGGAGATCCTCGAGACCGTCACCTCGGACGATTACCTCCGCCACACCGGCCGCGCCGTGCCCGCCGGCCTGGCCGTTCCCGGCGAGGATGCGCAGCCCGTCTTCCTCCAGATCGACTTCGCGCTGGCTCGCCTGGATGGGGAAAACGGAGAGCGGATCGTGCCGCGGCTCATCGAGCTGCAGGCGTTCCCCTCGCTCTACGGCTTCCAGTGGCAGCTCGACCGCGGCTTCCGCACGCATTTCGACATCCCCCCGGGCCTGGCCTCCTACTTCTCCGGGCTCGACGAGAAGACCTACGTGGACTGCCTGCGCGACGTGATCGTGGGGGACTGCGATCCCAGGGAGGTGATCCTCCTGGAGGTCGATCCCGAGCAGCAGAAGACCCGCTGCGACTTCGCGGTCACCGAGCAGGCCCTGGGGATCTCGACCGTCTGTCCGCGCGACGTGCGGGAGCGGGGCGGCCGGCTCGTTTACGGCAACGACGTCCCAATCCGGAGGATCTACAACCGGGTGATCTTCGACGAGCTGCAGCGCAAGGGGCTCACCTTCGACCACCTGTTCCGGCGCGACGTCCGCGACCTGGGAGCCGAGTGGGTGGGGCACCCGAACTGGTATTTGAGGATCAGCAAGTTCGCCCTGCCCTTCCTGCGCTCCCCCTATTCCCCGGAGGCTCACTTCGTGAGCGAGCTGCCCGAGATCCCCGCCGACCTGGAGAACTGGGTGCTCAAGCCGCTCTTCTCCTTCGCCGGCCTGGGGGTCGAGCTGGGTCCGAGCCCGGAGCGCCTGCGCGCGATCGAAAACCCAGAGGACTGGCTCCTCCAGAGAAAGATCGAGTACGCCCCGGTGGTGGAGACCCTGGACGTGCCCGCCAAGGCCGAGGTCCGGATCATGTTCGCCTGGCACGACGGCCGCCCCCGCCCCATCAACAACCTGGTGCGCTTGAGCAAGGGAAAGATGATGGGCGTCGATTTCAACAAGAACAAGACATGGGTGGGGGGCACCCTGGCCTACCACCCGGTGTAGGCACCCGGCCCCCCGAAGGTATGATCGGGGCCATCATGAGAATGACGACTCGACCGGGCGCGGCCCTGGCGCTGCTTTCCCTTCTGACCGCATGCTCCGGCTCCCCCCGGCCCGAGGCATCCGTCCGTGCCGGAGCGGGGGCGGAGCCCTCGGACGACCCGGCCGTGGATCCGCTCTCACATACCCTGGACGCCGCCCTGGCTCGCGGATCGTGGGAGGATCTGCGGGTCGACGCCGAGTGTCAGGATGAAGACTTCCGCCTGCAGTCCGTGAAGCTGTTTGGAACGGGCGTAGGGATCTGGAACGACACGCGGCAGTTCGCCGTGCCCCGCGAGCGCCTGCTCGGCGTTCTCGAAGCGCTGCGCCGGGCGGGCTTCGGCTCGATGCGGGAGTCCCATGGAGGACGGGACGACGCCGGGAAGATGGGGCTGGAGCTGATCTGCCGGGTGCGCGCCGTCCTCGACGGGGTGGAAAAGCAGTCGTACCAGCTCTCCAAGGGAAGGCAGTCGGCCGAGCTCAGAGAGCTGGCCGGGCAGATCCTGGCGGTCGGCGAGGACCTCGGGCCGTCCGGCGTGGCCGCCGCCTCCCTGGAAGAGGGGCTCGGCAAGATCGCCCGCGGCGAGCTGGCGCCCGAGGCGCTGACCCTGCAGCTCCAGCGCCAGGCCGAAGACCCGCGCTCCACCGAAGGCGGCTGGATCCTGCGCGTCGAGGACGGCAAGGCCCAGCTCACCTTCAGCTCGCCGGAGACCGGCTGGACCGATCCGCGGCGGGTGCGCCTCTCGCGCGAGGATCTCGCCGGCATCGCGCGCAATCTCCTGGAAGCCCGGCCGGAGGAGCTGCCGGCCAATCTCTACTCCTCCTGGTATCAGGACCTGGAGATCCGCGTGCTGAACCACAAGAAGTCCCTCCAGGCCCGGCGCTTCGCCGGCGTGACGCCGGAGACGCACGGCGAGAGGCAGGAGCGGTTCGACCGGCTGGTCGCGGCGCTGGAGGATCTGGAAAAGCGGCTGGGGAGCTAGGACAGCCCCCCTCCCGAGCGCGGAGGGGGGCGGATCTCTCACACGGTCAGATGCAGCCGGCCTGCTTGAAGGAGCCGATGCGGGTCTTGAAGTCGAAGCTGCCGTTGTTGGAGTAGTACTCGGTGGTGAACCAGAACGTGCAGCCGTCGACCGGGTCGACGCTCATCGCCGCGTAGTCGCCCCAGCGGTTGCTGGAGCTCTGCTGAAAGCCGCCGCCGTTGACCAGGACCTGCTCGGCGCTCATCGTGCCCAGCGGGTCGCCCGCGGAGCGGGTGGCATAGCGGATGCCCGGGTTGGTGTTCGTGGCGGAAACGCTGTAGCCGATGGCGATGTTGCCCTGCTTGTCCTGCGCGATGCTGGGCAGCCAGCGGTGCGTGGTGTTCGGCGAGAAGGTGCCGGTCTGGTGCAGCAGCCAGCCGCCGCCGTTGTCGCGGACCTCGGCCCAGCGCACGCCGGCCAGGCTCTTGGCGTTCACGTCCACCGCATGGCTGATCACGATCGACTCGTGCGTGCCGAAGTTGCGGTACATGGCCCGGAACATGGTGAACTGGCCCAGGGAGTCGAGCTTCTCGCCCGGCTTCGGTTGCGGGATGCAGCCGCGGTTGAAGCGGCAGAACTCGGAGTCGTACTCGGGAGCGTTGACCTGCGGGATGGAGACGAAGGTCGAGCTGCCCGGCGAGGCCCAGTTCACGTCGAGCTCCCACATGCGGTAGCCGTCGGCGAGGGAGCCGGAGCCCCAGGTCTCGTCGTCCCAGGCCATGATGAACGGAGCCGGAGCGCCGAGCGGAGGGACGAGGCCGCCGTCGTAATGGACCGGCTGGACCGCGAACGGGCACTCGGTGCCGCAGGCCAGGGGGCCGAACTTCACCATCTGCGCCGGCTGTCCGAGGAGCATCTTGTCGCGCTCCAGGGCCACGACCACCACACCCTGGAAGCCGCTGGTGAACTCGTTGATGGTCACGTAGTAACCGTCCGGCCAGACGCCGATCTTCGGGTAGTCGTTCAGCCGGCCCGGGCTGACCAGGAAGTCGTAGCGATGATAGGAGCCCGCCGGATCGTTGGTGGTCGAGATCGCCACGCACTGGTGGCCGTCGCCGCCCACCGCGAACTGGCTGATGAGCCAGCGGTCGGCCGCATCGTCGTAGAGGACGATCGGGTCGCCGTCGTTGTCGGTCTGGCACTTGCCGCCGAAGCCGGCCCACAGCGAGTTGGTGGCCACAGGGCCGAACACCTTCACGCCGTCGGACTTCCGGTACACCGCCATCATGAGGTTGATGGTCTGGACGTAGTAGGTCGTCCCGACGTCGCCGTTGGTATCGGGCGGCACGACGCGTCCGCCGAGCACCGCGGCGTTGTCGTCGTCGCTCATGCCTTCGAAGCTGAGGGTGGGCGCCGGAGTGGCGGTTTCCCCAAAGCCGTCATCCGTCTGCAGGACCGGGTCCGGGCCGCCCGGATTCGGCTTGGCCCGCTGCGCCAGGTCGAGCGGCACCTTGTTGTCGATCACCCGGTTCGGCTGGGCGACGGCCTTGCGCGGGATCAAGGCCAGCTCCCGGAGCGGCGGCGAGACGTCGTGGCGGACCGCCACGGAGACCTCGGGACGATCCGGCGAGGCATCCGGCGAGGCGTTGGCAGCCGGAGCCAGCCCGACGGCCAACAGCAGCGCACACCCCAGCGCGGCCATTCTGTGTTTCATGTTTCTCTCCTTTGACGGGATACCGGCGAGCCGTCTTGGCTCGCCGGACAAAGAACTGCCTATAGATTGGTGTGCCGCGGAGCCCCGTTTCCGGGAAAGGAAAGAGCGAGGGGGTGGCCCCCCTCGCTCCAGGGTATTCGGTAGGTCCTAGTAGAGGTTGTTGACGGCGTTGTCGTCGTCCGCCTCGGTCGAGGCCGGACCGTTGTTGCAGGCGCTGACCGAGGGGAACATGGTGGCGCCGCTCACGTTGGTGTGGCCGATGCCCAGCAGGTGACCGACCTCGTGAACCATCACGCCCTCGATGCGGAACTCGGTTCCCGAGCACGTCTCGCCCGCCGAGGCCCAGTCGCGACCGACGCTGGTCACGATGTCGGCGTCGTAGATGCGCCAGGTGCCGTTGCTGCGCTGAGTGTAGTAGCC
>DASUNJ010000884.1:0-17834 GCA_036277235.1 Thermoanaerobaculia bacterium
CAGCGGTCTCGGCCTCTCGTAGACCCAGCCCGACGGGTGACGGAAGACCAGGCGGAGCGGCCGCGGCAGCTCCGTATCCACCTCCGTCATCACGTAGCGCACCCCCAGCAGGCCGTAGATCGGATGCCGGACGCGGTTGAAGCTCGGCAGCATCGCACCCTGGTTCACCGACCTGACCACCCGCATGTAGCGGTCGGGCCGGGCCGGGTTGTCGATCCGGACGTCCCGGAAGCCATAGACCTCGTGGAAGTTGGCGGGCAGCACGGAAGGGCCGAAGGCGACCATCCGGAAATCCCCGAGGCGCTCCTGGACGAAGCGCACCGGCGGCGTCACCGGATAGGCGAGCCGCCGCGGGCTCGTCGGATTGAGCGGCAGGTGCAGGATGAGCAGCTCCGCCCCCACCACCAGGGGGAGGATCCAGGCCGCCGCCCGCCGGTCGGGGGCGAAGAGAAGGGCAGCTCCCAGACCCACGAAGGCGATCTGCGCGATCATCCAGGCGTCGCGCTGGCTCGCGAGGGCATGGCCGAGCGTCGGATGGTTGTGACCGAGGTAGGACCAGGCGATCACTCCGGCCAGCACGGCCGCCAGGATCGCCACCAGGCGGCGCCTTCCCTCGCCACGCTGCCAGCGCTCCGCCTCGCAGGCCGCCAGCCAGCAGACGCAGAGGGCCACGAGCATCAGCGTCCGGTGATGGCGGTGGATCGCCGTGGCACCGATCACGGGCAGCTGCCCGAACAGGATGTTGAAGCCGGGCGGCTGGACGATCAGGAACAGGCAGGCGATCAGCACCCCGGCGGCGAGCCGCTCCTGGGGGAACCGCTGCCGCCGGCCGCCAGGAGCAAGCGCCGCCAGGGCGAGCAGCAGCGTGGCGCCGCCCACGAATCCTCCGGCATCCTCGATGACGTTGCTCTCACCCCAGTAAAAGGTCTCGTCCCCGAAGGCCCGCGCCGCCGCCACGGGGACGAGCCTCTGCTCCGCCTGCTTCCGCCAGGTCTCGCGGACAGCGGGATTCCCCAGGTTCTTCACGATGTCGGAGAGCGGGCGGGGCGCCAGGATGAAGTGGACGACCACCGAGCGCTCGCTCGCGGGCAGGTAGTTCTGCACCGGCAGGAGGACCGGCGCCGCTGCCAGCCCGGACAGGGCGAGCGCCAGCCCGCCGTGGAGCAGCGGCCGGAACGAGCGCCTCGCCAGGGCACGGGCAACCAGGAAGACCCCGATAAAGGCGAGGGCGTAGACCACGGTCTCGGGGTGCCCTCCCAGGAAGAGGCTGAAGCCCGCCAGGAACAGCAGGAAGAGATCGCGGCGGCCGGTTCCTCCCTCGACCTGGTCGTCCACCCGGATGGCGGCGTAGAGCCCCAGGGGGAGCAGGGCGGCAGAATTCGCCATGGGCCAGCCCAGCCAGAGCAGGAGGAACCCCCCAAGCCCGTAGGCGATCGCGCCCAGCACGGCCGCGGGCTCTCCCAGCCCCAACCTCCTGAGCAGTAGAAAGAGGAAGACCAGCGCCAGCAGCACGCGGAGCGAGGCCGTGATCCCCAGACCGCTCCAGAGGTCGAACAGGTAGGACGCCATGACGAGCGGCTGGAAGGACTGAGACTGCGGGTCGCCCATCAGCGGCATGCCGGCCCCGGCGTTGTCGTTCCAGAGCGGCCAGCGGCCGTCGGCCAGGACCCTCCGCACTTCGGCCTGCCAGGGCGCGATCTGCCGGATCAGGTCGCCGTGCAGGCCGTAGGAGTGCCCGCTCTGGGGCGGGACCTGGCGGTAGGGCACGAAGTTCGGCATCGAGTGCAGGGGGAGGAGGACCTCGCCGCCAAGGAGAGCACGGCCGAAGAGCAGGAACGGCACGAGCGCGAAGAGGATCAGGATGCGCGGCGGCACCGGGTCGTACCATCGGCGCAGAGCCCAGCCGAGCCCAAGGATCAGAAGCGCCAGGTAGAGGCCGGGCAGGATCATCCTTCAATCCTCATGGGTGAGCCCCATGCCCCGCTTGAGCCGGAACCAGGCATTCCGCATCTTCCAGAAGCAGCTGGATTCCATGGCCGCGATCCGCGCGCGCAGGCCTTCGATCTCGGCCTCCGCGTGCGCCTGGACCTCGGCGAGCCGCTCGCCGGCCGTCCTCAGGTCGCGGTGCAGGACCGAGACCTCGTTGCGCGCCGACTCCAGGAGCAGCGACTCGACCGATCCCGCCCGCAGCAGATGGCTCGTGCCCTGCCCGTCCCGTACGCGGATGACGAGCACCGAGGAGCCGCGGGAGGTCCCGGGCGGGACCGCAAAGGTGCCGCCCCAGCCGGAGCGGAGGTAGCGCGGCTCGCCGAGCAGCCCGGCCACGTCGGGCCGCGGGTACGCGACCGGGAGCTCGGCGAGGAGCCGGCCGTCCAGGGCCACCTCGACCGCCTCCACCTCGCCGGTGCGCGCCACGGCCCAGCCTCTCATCTCCAACCGGCCCTGTCCGGCAATCCCGCAGCGCTCCAGCCATAGCTCCGGCTCGCCGGTGTAGCGCAGGCCGGAGAAGTCCACGCCCGGCTCCAGCACGGTCACGTAGAGGTCCTGGAAGTTGCAGAGCCCGCGCTCCAGGCGGTGGACAGAGGCTGAAGGGGCCACCCGGGCCACGGCGCCGCGCACGAACGCCTCGGTGACCCAGGTCGAGCCGTAGTCGCTGGTGTCGAGCGAGCCGCTTTCGCTGATCTCCTGGAACAGGAGCCCGCTCTCCGGCATCGGCGGGCGGGGCACGAGCAGGCCCGGATCGTGGGTGCTGAAGGCGATCACGCCTCCGGGGTTCAGCCGGGCGAAGAGCACCCGCAGCCAGGCGAGGAATCTCTCTTCCGGCAGATGGGTGAAGAGGGATGTGACCAGGATGGCGTCGAAAGTCTCGCCGAGCTCCAGATCCTCGGGTTGGACGGTCGAGACCACACCGTGTACGCCGAAGCGCTCTTCCTGGAAGCGCACGCCTTCGGCATAGACGTCCGCGACCCAGAGGCTCTCGGGCTGGATTTCCCGCACGAGGAAGCGGGTGATCCTGCCGTAGCCGCTGGCGAAGTCCAGGACATTGCCGATGCCCTCGGGGAATCGCCAGCGCAGCACCTGGAGCAGGGCGTCGGCGATGCTCAGGCCGGAGCGGAAGTAGGCGAACAGGGCCTTGTCGCGGTCCCCTTCCATGCCGTCGACCAGGAAGCCGAGCATCTCGTCGCGCTCGTCGATGGCCAGGTCCAAGCCAGAAGACCCGGATAATCCGCGGTCGTCCAGGAAGGCCCGCACGAAGGGGCTCGTCTCGTCAGGTCGATAGGCCAGGCTCATGGGCGGCGGGGAGTCTACCAGGGTGATAACGTCCGGCGAATGCCGGCGATACTGGCGATATGGGCGATGGTGCGACGCCTGGTCCTGGGGTTGCTGCTGGTCTGGAGCGCCTTCATGTTCCTGGCGCACCTCCAGAAGGCGCTTACAGACTATGACCGCCGGAGCGTTTTCTTCAGCGATCCGGTCCAGTGGCGGTTCGGCATGCCGCAGATCGACGTCCTGCAGCGGTGCTTCGCCGAGGCGCGCCCGCTCATCCCGCCGGGCAGCGTGATCCTCTTCACCTCCCCCGGCCCGCAGGACGCCGAGCTCTTCCGCTGGCGCTGGGCCGCCTACGGACTGCCCGAGTACGACGTCATCCAGCCGGAGACGCCGCGGGCGGCCGAGATCGCCGAGTACCTGATCTCCCACCGGGTGCCGATCCGGCTACCCCGCGCGAAGCTGATGAAAAAGCTCTCCGGCTGCCAGCTCTTCCGGGTCCAGCCCCTGTGAGCGCGATCCTCCTGGCGGTCCTCCTGGCCCTGGCCGGGCGCGCGCTGCCGGTCTCGCGGTGGACCGTGCGCCTCATGGCGGGCGCGGTGATGTTCCACCTGCTGCTCACGGCGTATGACTTCCTCGGAGTGCGATGGGGGCGCGTGGCCGTGGTGCTGCCTCTCCTGGTGCTGGCCGGGCTTGGAAGAAGGACGGCAAGGACACCAAGGACTGCAAGGACTTTGGATTGGGGGGAGGGGGCGGCGCTGTTTGCCCTGACCACCTTCGCGGCGTTTGCCCCGACCTTGTGGATTACGACGCCGGACTTCATCTTTCACTGGGGTCTCAAGGGGGAACGGTTCTTCCTGGCGCGGGGGGTCGATTACTCCTGGCTGGCGAAGGAGTGGAACTGGGTGATCCATCCGGACTACCCGAACCTGCTGCCCGAGCTGTTCGCGGGGACCGCGATTCTGGAGGGACGGTTCGAGGCGTCGCCCCAGATGCTCTGGTCGGTGCTCTTCTTCGCACTGATCCTCGTCTCGGGCCGCGAGGCGCTGCGGCAGACGGATCTTCCGGGAAAAGCGCCCCGCCCGTTCGCCCCCGCGGGGCTGGCCATCGCGGCCTTCGCCCTGGCCGGCTTCGGAATCGTGCACCGCATGGCCGGCGCCGCGGACTGGATGCCGGCGCTCGCCCTGGCGGCGGCCCTCCCCGCCCTGCTCCGGCCTGCCGACCGCGAGGCCAACCGTGAGGGAGATTGGGAGGTGGGCATCGCCGCCGCCTTCGCCGCCACCTCCAAGATCGAGGGCATGCCCCTGGCCGCCTTCCTGGCCGGCGTGCAGCTCCTGCGGCGGAGAGAAATGGGAGCGGCGCTCCGGCTGGGGCTGCCCATGGCAGTCGTGGCGGGGACCTGGGCGATCCAGACCTTCCGCCACGGGCTTTACCAGAAGTTCAACTCGGGGACGTTCGACCTTGGCCGGGCGCCGGAGGTGCTGCGCGGTCTTGCCGAGGTGGCGGGTTGGAAGGAGAGCTGGCACGGGCTCACGCTGGTGCTGCTCGCGGCACCGCTCCTGCTGCTCCCCCGCCGCACGCGGGCGGCCGGGGCCGTGATCTCGCTGCAGCTGCTGTTCTATCTGTGGACCTACTTGTCTTCGGCGGTGGACACCGAGTACCAGGTCGTCGCCAGCTTCCCGCGGCTGGCCATGCATCTGTTCCCGGCGGTCGTTGTGGCGGGAGTGGTGGCCCTGGGGGAAAGTAGGGGCGGGGCTTGCCCCCGCCCGGGAGGGGGTAAACCCCTCCCCTACATCACTGAAGGAAGTTAGAGCCGCTTACCGCGGGGTCGCCCTGGCCAGATTGCTGTATCCCGAAGAGCCCGAAGCTCCGGTGGCGCGCAACCGGAAGATGTACACCTTCCCGCGCGTCAGGCCGGTCACCACGGCCGAGGTGCTCCCGGCGGGCACCGTCAACACTTCGCGGAACTTGCCGCCCTTGGCCCTGGCCTCGATCTGGAAGCCCGTCTCGGCGGACGACTTGTCCTTCCAGGAGAGCCGCACCTCGGTAGCGGACGCTGCCCGAGCGGTCAGCTTCGTCGGGGCCTCCAGGCTCGCCGAGGCCCCCCCCCCGCCACCCCCGCCGCCGGACGATGGATAGATGGCGGCGGCGGCGGCCTTGTCGTCGGCACCCAGGCGGGCGCCGCGGCCGTCGTTCGCGGCTCTGGAGAACATCAGGGAGTCGCGGCCGGGCGCGTGCCCGATCCCGAGCGTGTGCCCGAGCTCGTGCGCGAAGATCTCCTCCGCCACCTTCGGGTTGTTCTGGAAGTAGCACTCAGTGCCGTCGTTGGTCACGATGTCGGCCTCGACCGCCTCGTGCCAGGTCTTGCCGTTCCAGCGGCGGGTGCTGGTGTAGAAGAACGGCCCGCCGACCGCGATGACGCCGCCGCTGTTGCAGGAGAAGGTCCCGTCGGCCTCGTCGCGCCGCGGATCGTCGAAGAGGATGGAATTGGTGCCGTCGTCATGATCGAGACCGGCCCCGGCCGTGGTCGTCCCATCGTAGGTGTAGCGGATGTCCGAGCCCGCGTCGACGCTCCAGGCATCCAGGGCGACCTTGAACGCCGCGATCGAGGCCTCGATGCCGAGCCCCGGCTGGCCGCCGACGTGGACCCTCCACGCGACGCTCTGGCCGGAGTCGAATTTGAACCAGCGGATGGGCGTGCCTTCCTCGGACTCCATGTGGGTGAAGTCGCCCGTGGCCTGCTCCAGCTCCTGGGGGGATACGTCGAGCACGTAGTCGCGCTCGCGGCGGAAGCCCTCGCCCCGGTCGGCGGACCAGTCGGAGAAGCGCTCGAAGTCGCGGATCCTGTCGCGCTTGGCCTCGAGCCCGGCCGGGCCGACCTCGAAGGCATCGGTGAGGTCGCGAACGGCCACGTCCCGGCCGCCGACGTGGCGGCGGTGGAAGGCGCCGAGCATGAGATGAAGGATGCGGTAGGTGCCGTCCTCCGCCGGGCGGAGGAAGAGCAGGGCCGTCTCGCCCTCGTGGAACTCGGGAGCGCCGAAGACCTTGAGGCCGATGCCGTCCGGCCGGACGCCCCCGGGAACCCGCACCACGATCGTGCTGCCCGGAAGGTCGCCCTTGACCAGGCGCTCGACCTCGACCCGGTAGTCGGTGGCCGGGCGCCCATCCATGGCTGCGGGCTCCGCCGCGGTGACCCGCACCTCGGCCACGGCAGCCGCCTGGTCGACCAGGGTCTGGTCGGAGACCATCTTGTAGGTGGTAGCGGCCGCCGGCAGGGCCGGCAGCGTCGGCAGAAGACCGAGGAACAGGAACATCCGGGCAAGCTTCATGGAACCTCCATGCTCGGGAGAATGACCAGATTGCAGGGCTGGCACAGGCCGCCACGGGGGAAAACAGGCCGGCGGGAGGGGTTATTTCGGGGGAGAAGAAGCCGGAAAGGACATAAAGGACGTAAAGGACTCAAAGGACACTGAGATTCGGAATTCTGTCCTTTAGGTCCTTTGAGTCCTTTACGTCCTTTCCGGGTCCAGCCTACTCCGATGACTTCGTCGCCGTGCTCTTGCTCTCGGAGGAAATGGTGGTGGAAGAGCTCTCGCTCTTGCCCTCCGGCTTGCTCTCGGACTTGGTCTCGGGCTTGGTCTCCGCCTTGGCCTCGGACTTGTTCTCCGACTTGCCTTCCGAGCTGCCCGAGCCGCTCTTCTTGTCGACGTAATCGGTCTTGTAGAAGCCGCTCCCCTTGAACTGGAAGGAGGGCGCGGAGATCAGCTTGCGGACTTCGCCGCCGCACTGCGGACAGGCGGCCAAGGGCCCGTCGGACATGCGCTGCAGCCACTCCGTCCTCTTGCCGCACTGAAGACACTCGTACTCATAAATCGGCATTCAGCTCGCTCCCTGACTTTTTACCCGCCGTAGCGGTCGCCGGTGGTCTTGAACCGGATCTTGATGGCCCCGGTGCCCTCCTCCCGCCTGGGGTCTGAAGGCGGCTGCGTCACCGGCACGGGCCGGATGAGCTGGAGCACCTGGAAGGCATACATCGCCTTGGCGTTGTCCGCCGCTCCGTGGGGCCCCTGGGTGCAGACGTCGAACAGGGTCCGCCGTCCGTCCACCAGGTTGAGGAGCCTGTACTCGTCGCCGTCGAGGGCAGCCTCGATCAGGTCCTCCATCCGATAACACGGCTCGAAGACCGTCTCTTTCCGGCCCAGGCGCGCGGCCAGGGCCTTGGCGTTGGGAGCGCGCTTGATCCCTTGGAGGATGACCTGCCGCATCGGGAGCTGGATGCGCACCGAATCGGGCTCCCGGAAGTCGCCGATGCTGAAGATCACGGCGCCGTCCTGCCAGTAGAAGAGGCTCCAGACCACCTCCTCGATCTGCTGCCGGATGGCGCGGTAGATCTCGGAGGGGGAGAGGATACCGCCCTCGATGAGCAGCACGCCGTAGCGCTTCTGGAGCCGCTCGCGCTCGCGCATGGTCTCCTCGAAGATTTCCGGCGTCAGCACGCCGCTGCGCAGCAGGTAGTTGCCGAGGCTGTCCTCCCGGTCCGACGAGGAGGCGTGTACGACGTTCCCTTCCTTGATGTAGACCCTCTTCATCACCCCGTCCCGGGTGGCCTCGATCACACCCGGCACCTGGAAGCGATGGATCGTGTAGAGGATCTCCGGCAGCGCCGTCTGCGACAGGTCGCCCCGGTATTGGAAGCTGTGCTCGACGGTCGCCAAGGGACTCCTCCCATGGACAGCGGACCAGAATTCAGGTGAAACGTCGGGCGAGTATACCATTGACCGATGATTCACCCGGACGAGGCCTGGCAACGGATCGCCGCACGGCTGGCACCCCTGCCCCCGGAGACCCTCCCGCGCCGTTCCGCGCAGGGGCGGGTGCTCGCCCATCCGTTGACCGCCACCGTGGACGTGCCCGGCCTGGACGTCTCCGCCATGGACGGCTACGCGCTGGCCGGGCCGGTCTCCCCGGGCGAGGCCCGAAACGTGGCGCGCGCGGTCATGGCCGGCGACCCGCCCGGCTTCGAGCTGCGGCCGCCGGCCGTGGCCCGGATCATGACCGGGGCCCCGGTCCCGGCGGGCGCCGACCGCGTGGTGCCGATCGAGCAGACCGACGGCGGTAAAAAAACCGTCGTCTTCCAGGCCGAGGCCGTGGCCGGCGCCCACATCCGCCGCCAGGGCGAGGTGCTGCGGGCCGGAGATCCCCTGCTGCCAGCCGGCGCCCCCCTCACTCCCGGCGCCCTGGGGCTGATCGCCACGCACGGCTACCGGGAGGTGGCCGTGTACCGGGCGCCGTCTGTCGCGGTCGTCACGACCGGCGACGAGGTGGTGCCGCCAGAGGCCGAGCCCGCGCCGGGCCAGCTCCGGGACTCCCACACCGACTTCCTGCTGGCCGCCGGGGAGCGGCTCGGGCTGCGTTGCGAGAGCCTGGGCATCGCGCCGGACCGGGTGGACGAGCTGAAGGCGCTCGTCGAGCGGGGGCTGCGCTCGGACGTGCTGCTCCTCTGCGGCGGCGTCTCCATGGGGGAGCTCGACCTCGTGGAGGGGGTGCTCTCCGGCCTCGGGTGCGCAATCCACTTCGACGCAGTGGCGATGCAGCCGGGCAAGCCGCTGGTCTTCGCGACGCACCCCGGGGGACTGGTCTTCGGCCTCCCCGGCAACCCGGCCTCGGCCATGGTGGCCTTCCAGCTCTTCGTGCGTCCGGCCCTGAGGATCCTGATGGGCTTCGAGGACGGCTACTGGTTCGGAGCGCTCGCCGGCACCCTGGCCGCGCCCCTCCCGGGCTCGAAGAGCCGCGACCGCTTCCTACCCGCGGAGGTACAGGTCCGGGAGGGTCGCCTCCTCGTGACTCCCCGATCGCCCAAAGGCTCCCACGACCTGGCCGCCTTCGGCGTAGGCAATGCGCTGGTGAGGGTCCGGGAGGGGGCGGAGCCGGCGGACACGGGCGCCGGGTGCGAGGTGTTGTTCTGAGCGGCGGACCGCTGCCGCGCTACGGGTTGGGACGGGCGCGCGTCGTCGCCTCGATGTAGATCACCGTCTCGTACAGGGCAGGCAACACGACCTCCGTCGCCATGTCGGCCTCGCTCGTGAACGTGGAGCCGATCTTGCGCACCACTTGCGGGCTGCGGAACCACTCGGAGACCGCGCCACTCGGCGGCAGGCGGCGCAGGTCGAGGAGGCCGAGCGGCAAGCCGGCGCGCTCGAAGGTATCTTCGAGGGTACCCACCGGGGGTGGACCGACCGTGAACTCCTTCAGTCCATAGCCGTTCTGATCGATCGCCTGGAAGGCGCCGTGATGGAACAGGAAGCCCACCGACAGGTAATCCTTGCCCAACTCCGTCTCGAGGTGGTGGCCCATCAAGGGGACCGGATCGTCGGTATTCATGATGTGGCCGTTGTGTGCCCAGAGGACGATGCGCGACCCGGGCTCCGCGACATCGGCGATCCAGCGCAGGTTGTCGGCCATGGCGCGGTCGCGAGCTGTGGCGTAGCCTTCGGAGTCGCTGTGCAGATTGATGTATTGCTGCAGCACCCGCACGTACTGCCGGTCGACCAGAGCCTGCCGATCGGCAGAGGAGGCCGGCTCCGGCAACCGCTCGGCGATCCGTGGCAGCCCTGCGACGACGGCGGCGACCGTCTCCTTCTCGGGTTCTTCGCCCCGGTTGGTGGCGGCGAGCCTGGCGAGTGCCGGCCCGACCTCCGCCGCGAGCGCCGAATCGATCTGCCCGAGCCTCTCCGCCAGGCGCTTCGCCGCCACCGTGCCTACCTGTACGTCAACGCCGTAGAAACGGACCTGCCGGTGACCCGGCACGGAGTTCCACTGGCGCATCCAGCGGATGAGGTCGAGCACCTCCTCCGTGTTCCAGGTCCAGAAGTACAGCCCGGCGAGGGCTTTGGCCGGGTCTCCTTGTCCTGTCCGAACATACTCGTCCACCGCCTCGGATTCCGGCCAGTTCGCCTCAATGGCGAAGACGCTGAAGCCGAGCTCCGAGACGAGATACTCGAGCAGCCGGTGCTTCATCTGGAAGAACTCGCGCGTACCGTGGGTGGCCTCGCCCAGGCCCACGACCCGCGCGCTGCCCACGACGTGGCGCAGCGGCGCGAGATCCGCGAAGCCCTGCCCGGCGCGCGGCGTCAGCAGCGGAATCGCCTGGTTGCGAATCCAGTCGACGACCGGCTGCGGAGCAGGCACCGGCCGGTGAAAAAACAGGTTCTTCCGCGCCGCGCCGTCGGCGACGCTGACGAGCGGCGAGCGCAGCTCACCAGCGACCGCCCGGCAGGCGTGATACGCCGGCGGCAAGCGCAGCGCGTAGCGTCCGGCGCTGTCGGCGCGGACAACGAAGAGGTCGCCCCCGGCATAGGAACGCAGGCAGTGCACCTTCGCATTGGCAACGGCAGCCCCCATCGAGTCCCGGACTTCGCCGGCGAGGAGGAACCCCTCGGATGGTGGCGCCAGGTGCAGGTCGCGAACGGACTTGCCGCTCGCGTCGACCGGCGGCGAGTAGGCGGCGGCCCATTGTGGATGGGTGGCGGTCAGGGCGTAGGTACCGCCGGGAAGCGTCGCCGCAAACCTGCCATCGGCGCCGGCGACCACCACGGCTGCCGGCTCGGTAAGGCCAATCGGGATGACGGCGACCACTGCCCCTGCCGCTGGCTCGCCGCCGGGTCCGGCGACCCTGCCGCTCAACTCGGCGGCGGCCGGCGCCGCGGCTTCCCCGAAGGTCAAGACGAGGTCGTCGACCCACGCCATCCCGGTCCCTTCCAGGATACCGCCGAAGACCACCTTGGTGGCGTCCTCCGGGACCTTGATCGACACCTCCACCCGCGTCCAGTCCGTGTCGCCGCGGAGAGCTTGATCCTCCAGGTCGTCGTAAGCCGCGAGCTCGCGGCCGCGGTTGGCGCGCATCCACAATTGGGCAGCCCCATCCTTCAGCCCCGCGGTGCGGACCCAGCCGCTGAGCCGCACCCACTTGCCCAACACAGGCTCGTGCGGCAGGACGCGCAGGACTGAGGCAAACCCTTCGCTCCCTTCGGAGCGCAGGCGCATCGACCGCGCGCCGCCGTGCGCCACCGTGGCGTCGACGTCTGCACCGTGGAGTAACCAGCCCGCGTCCGCCGCCTCGAAGCCGAGGTCGAGCGCCGAGACAGGGTCGGCGCCGGCAGACGCGGGCGCCTCCTCAATGCCGGCGAGCGGCGCGGCCACGACACCAGCGAGCCCGGAAGCGCAAGCGAGAAAAAGAGCGCGACAGACGAGACGACGGTGCATGGCGATATTTTAAGGCTATCGGCGCATCGAAGAACGCTCTCGGCGCCACAGGATTGGATTCGGACCGCTCAAGACCCTCCCGAGCGTTGGGGCGTGCGAGGTGCTTCTGGGGATCAATTCACCTTAAATACGGACGGGATAGATAAAGTATACTTGCCTTATTCGGAGGCAAGAAGCATGATAGCCCCTCCCCAGGAGATCTTCTCGATACTTCGGCAGTACAACTCCTGGTGGGAGACCGGGGCCGTTCGCGATCTCCCGGATTGGCGGCGGACGGCTTTCTCCGAGCTGTTCCTGTGGCTGGCGGAACCTCCGGCGCCGCGAGCCATCCTGCTCAGCGGTGCCCGTCAGGTCGGCAAGACGACTCTGCTCCTTCAAGCCGCGGCGGAGCTCCTGGCCCGCGGTGTCCGGCCAGAGCGCATTCTGTACGCGACCTTCGACCATCCCCTCCTCAAGCTGATCGGGCTGGAAGGGGTCCTCAACGTCTGGCGGGAAATCCAGCCCCGCTCCGAGGAGACCGAGTACATTCTCCTCGACGAGATCCAGTACACCCAGGGCTGGCAGACCTGGCTCAAGCATCAGGTGGACTTCGAGAAGCGAGCCCGCATTGCGGTGACCGGCTCCGCTGTCCCTCTGGAGACCGAAAACCTGGAATCCGGAGTCGGCAGGTGGCACACCATCCGGCTGGCCACGCTGTCGTTCTCGGAGTACCTCCAGATCCAGGAAATCCGGCTGCCCAACCTTCCGGAAGTGGACTCCCTCGCCGAGCTTTTCTCCTGGAGCCCGGCCGATCTCATCCGCGCGGGCGAGTCGGCGCGCCCCCTGGTCGCCCACTTTCACGAATACCTGCTGCGGGGAGGCTTCCCGCAGACTGCCCTGATCGAGAGCGTCACCCTGGCTCAGAAGCTGTTGCGGGAGGACATCGTTGACAAGGTCCTCAAAAGGGACATGACCGCCCTGTTCGGGGTCCGGCGGGTGCTCGAGCTGGAACGGACATTCCTCTACCTCTGCCTGCACGACGGCGGCCTGCTGGACATGCAGGCCCTCTGCACCCAGCTGGGGCTCAAAAAGCCCACTGTCAGCCGGTTCATCGACCTGCTCGAAGCTGCCCACCTGGTCTACCGTCTCCCCCCTTACGGTTACGGCAAGGAGATCCTGCGCGGGAAATTCAAGGTCTACCTCGCCGACCCGGCCATTGCCGGAAGCGTCCTGCTGAAAGGCCGGGCGCTCCTGGAAGACGAGATCCGGCTGGGTGCGGCGGCCGAGACGGCATTCTTCAAGCACGTCTTCGCCCGCTACTACCAGACAGGGGTGAGCTTCACCTACTGGCGGGGCCGCAAGAGCCTGGAAGTCGATATCCTTGCCGATGTCCAGCTCCAGCTGATCCCCTTCGAGGTCAAGTACAGCCGGAGCCCGGTGCTGGAGAGCGATCTCAAGGGGCTCCGTCTGTTGTGCAAGGAGAAGGAGATCCCGCGCGGGTACGTGATCACCCGCCAGATCTCCGACTTCGGGGTAGTGACGTTCCCTGGCAAGGTGGAGGCGGCGATCCTCAAGATCCCGGCGCCGCTCGCCTGTTACTGGCTTTCGCGCTCGGAAGGGCGGTCATGAGAGTTGGCGGAAGCGCATGGGAATCGAACCCACCCCCGACGCCGCAACCGGCGCCGGACAACGGTTTTGAAGACCGCAGGAGGCACCAGCCCCCGAGCGCTTCCGAGAGGGATTATAGTAGGCTCCGCCCATGATCCGCAAAGCCCTGCTCACGATCCCCATGTTCCTTCTGCCTCTGGCCGCCTGCAACGGCAGCGAGGAGGCTCCCGACGTCACGGCCCAGACTCCCCCGGCTGCCCAGAGCGTACCCGCGCCCATGTCCTCTCGCGGCGGGGAGCAGGCCCAGGAGGGGTCGATTCAGTTCGACATTCCTGCCAACTGGCCACAACAGCCGCCGACGAGCCCGATGCGGATGGCTCAGGCTACGATTCCTGGCTCGGGCGGACCCGGCGACCTCGCGATCTTCTTCTTCGGGCCGGGCGGCGGCGGCGGGGTCGAGGCCAACATCCAGCGCTGGGTCGACCAGATGGCTCCCGCGCCCGGCTCCAACCCGCAGCCCGAGACCTTCGAGGCCAACGGCTTCCGCGTCACCTGGATCGACGTATCCGGGACCCTCTTGCCCAGCAACATGGGGACGGGACCGGCGACCGAGCAGCCGAACTCCCGGCTCTTCGGCGCGGTGGTGGAGGGACCCGGCGGACCCTGGTTCTTCAAGGCCACGGGACCCGAAGCGACCCTGGCCGCCGAGAGGGACAACTTCCTGAAGATGCTGCGGAGCGTGCGGGGAAGCTAGTACGCGGGCGGAGAGGCCCCCACGGGGCCGGATCCGGAGAGCTCTTCGCCCGCGCCTAGATCAAACCTGTTTCTCTTCCTTCTCTTTCTCTTTTTCCTTGGACTTCTCGCGGGACTTTTCCCGGTCCTGCTTCATCTTCTCGCGGTGCTCGCGCATCTCCTCGCGGTGCCGCTCGCGGATCTGCTCCATGTCGCGGCGATGGCGCTCGCGCAGCTCGCGGTACCTGGGATCGGCGTCCATCCGCTGGCGCATCTGGTCCCGCATCGCCTCGGAGTGGGCGCGCGCCTCGCTGCGCATCGCCTCCATCTCCTCGCGGTGATCCTCCATGAACTTCCGCATCTCGTCGCGGTACTTCCGCTGGCTGTCGCGGATCGCCTTCAGCTCCTCCTCGGTCGGACGGGAGCGGCGGGAGAGCTCCCGCGCCTGGCTGCGGATGCGCTCGCGCTCTTCCTCGGAGAGACCGCCCTGCCGGCGCAGGCGGTCGGCCTCGGCGCGGAGCCGCTCGAGCTCGGGCTCCATCTCGTTGGCCACCCGCTCGGAGATGCGCTCGATCTCCGGCATGAGCTCCCGGTTCACCTGCTCCGAGATGCGCTCGATCTCGGGGGCCAGCTTGCGGTTGACCTCCTCGGAGATGCGCTCCAGCTCCGGCCCCATGTCGGCCATCATCGACTCCGCGAGGGCCGCGTACTCCTCGGCGTACTTCTCGGAGATCTCCTCGGCCATCCTCCCGATCTCTTCGGCCTCTTCTCCGGAGAGGAAGGCCATCCCGTCGAAGTCGAAATCGAAGTCCCCTACGAACCCATCGAGCTCCTCCAGCGGCGCGAGCGCGGCTTCCAGGCTGTCGTCCAGGCCCTCCAGCTCGGCTTCCATGCCGGCCAGCTCGCCCTCGATGCGGGCTTCGATCTCGTCCTCGATGACGTCGTACTCAGGCTCGATCGGGTCTTCGGGCTCAACGGGCTCCACCGGTTCCACGGCGTCAGCCGCATCGGCGGCGAGGACCGCCTCGCGCGGCTCTTCGATGGCCACCGCGGCATAGACCCCGGGGGCCACGGCCGCGACGGCCGCCAGCAGGACAAGCATGCCGGCGCCGATCCAGACAGGCCGGACACGGCGCTCCGGCGAGCGGGAGTCGTCCAGAAGATGGCGGATACGCTTCGCCAGGCTGGACGGACGGTCCGCCATGCTCGGTACTGGCAGCGAGGAAACGGATCGGACCGACCAGCCGGCGACCTCGGCCAGGCAGCGGGCCAGCGACAGCGGACGGCCGGTGCGCTCCACCGCCCATTCGTCGCAGAGCCGCTCCGACAGCTCCCGCAGTCGGCGGCAGGCGACCCAGTTGAGCGGCTGGAAGAAGAGCGCGCCCGCCAGGATCCGGCTGAACGCCAGCCAGAACGGATCGCGCCGCACCAGGTGGGCGAGCTCATGGGCGAGCATCCCCTCCTGCTGCTCCGGCTCCAGGTGGGAGATGGCGCGGGGCGGCACGCAGATCTCCGGCCTGCCAAGCCCCAGAGCCACCGGCACCGAAACCCGCGACGAGCAGGTCAGGCGCACGAGCGGAGCCAGGCCCAGGTCCCCGGAGAGCTGGCGCATGAGGGTGAACATCCCGCCGCCGACCACCTCGGGCCGAGCCCGCAGACGCCGCTTCAGCCGGAGGTACGACCCGGTCCAGCGGAGGCAGAGGAACAACGCGCCACAGGCCCAGAGGCCGAGCACGGTCGAGCGGAGATCGAAGGGCCAGAGGGGCAAAGATGCCTGCGGGGATTCAGCCCGAGCTGCCAGGGAGACGGGCAGGGCCCTCGCCGGTATCGCGCCGGAGGAAGCAGACCGGGAGGCCACTTCCATGGCAGAAGCGGCCGGCGGCGCATTCAGGGTCCAGCGTCCCGCGACCGGCTCCCAGCCGGCGGCGAGCTGGACCGTGGCAGTCACCAGCGCCGCCACCAGGGCGAAGCGCCACATGGCCTCTTCCAGGCGCGCCCGGCGGCCGGCAAGCCGCTTCGACGCCAGCAAGGCGAGGCACAGGAACAGCGTGCTGTGCAGGGAGTAGGTCAGCAGCCAAGCCAGTACTTGGTCCATCATCTGGTTCATCAGATTCTCGAACATCACCGGTCCTCCTTGGCCGCGATGAGACCGCGGAGCTGGTCCAGCTCCCGCGCATCGATCTCGTGCTCCGACAACAAATGGTTCACCAGGGCGAACACGTCGCCCCGGAAGAGCTGCGACGTCAGGTCCGTCACCATCGAACGGCGCACCTGGCCCTCGCTCACGGTCGGACGGTAGATGAACCGCCGGCCCTCGGCGCGGTGATCGACCACGCCCTTCTTCTCCATCTTCGCGAGCATCGTGGCGATCGTGGTCAGCGCCAGCCCCCGCTCGGGCTCCAGTGCCTCGTGCACGTCCGCAACGCTCGCCTCACCCTGGCTCCACAGGATCCGCATGATGGCGAGCTGCAGATCTCCGAGGTGATGGGACTCGGTCTCTTCCAAGGCTTGCTCTGATACTTGTGCCATGTCGTCTCTCCCCTTCAACTACCGGGATAGTACTACCCAAGTAGTTTGTCGTCAAGGGGATCTACGCAGGTCTTGGAGGAAAGGTTTCAGCGGTGTCAGCTTTCCGGGTTTCGGTATCCGATTTGGCACGCCCTTCAGGAATGAAGTAGGCTATCGGCACTATGAACGAAGACGAGGTCGTGCGACTCACAAATCTCTTATCTGCTGCGGTCAAGTTCTCCAACATCACCCAACGCGAGGTCGAGCGCAAGCTCGACCTCAGCAGCGGGAGCCTCAGCCGCCTGTTCAGCGGCGGCATCGAGCTGAAGATAAAGCACATTCTTGACGTCTGCGAAGTGATCGGCTTCCCGCCCTCGCGGTTCTTCCGCGCGGCCTACCCGCAGCGCGACGAGGAGAGCGGCGACGCCTGGCGCCTCCAGCGCCTCCTGGAGCAGCTCCATCCCGGCAAGGACAGGGAACCGCTCCGGCCCGCGGATGAGGAGCAGGAGCCGGCTGGCATGGCGAACCCGACCCAGGCCGACATCGAGCGCATGGTGATGGCCGCCCTCGGCAAGTTCTTCTCCGACATGGGCAAACCTTCGCCGAGCTAGCCGATCGAGCCCCTCGGGGCCTACCCCGGGAAGATCACCACCCGGCGGTAGGGCTCCTCGCCCCGGCTCTCGGAGACCAGCCCGAAGCGCTCCACGAGCTGGTGCTGGAGCCGGCGCAGGTAGTTGCCCTGCGGCGCGAGCTCGATCGGCTTGCCCTGGTCGCGCACCTCGTCCACCGCCTCCTCGACCTCGCGCAGGGCGGCATCGTCGTTGCTGCCGGGCTCGGCCGCGCCGAAGTGGGCGCTCAGGAAGTTCTCCATCTGGGCGATGGTGTTGCTCTTGATGATGAAGACCGGGACCCCGCGCGCCTCGGCGTCGCGCAGGCGGCGCGGCTGGCGGCGCTCCTGGGCCTTGAGCGTGATGACCATCTCGGCCTCGTCGAGGTCGTCCATGATCAGCAGCGGCAGCCGGAACTTGCGGATGGCCCGCTCGAGCTTGCTCTTGGACACCGCGTAGGGAAAGACCCGCACCGCCTTGCCCTTGGGCGGACGGGCGTGCTGGACCGGAAAGGGCGTATCCCGCACCTCGCGGGCGGCCTCCTCCCGTGGACTGCGGGCGGTCCGGGCCTCCCGCGCCTCCCAGGGATTGGGAACGTCGCGGGCGTCCTTGGACCGCCGGGGCTTTTTTACGGGACCGCGGACCGGAGCGGCAGCAGGCATCGAGCTCTGGTCGGGCTCGTGGATCTCCACCTCGCCGCCGACCGTCCGCACCCGGATCTCCGGCCGCGGCGGAATTTCGCGCAGCAGCCGGTCCACCACCTCCGACACCTCGTGGTGCACGGCCAGGCGGTCCGTATCCTGGATCTCGATGAGCACGTCGAAGGTGGGCGGGGCCTTGCGCTCCAGCACGGTCTTCTGGGTGCCGCGG
>DASUNJ010000885.1:0-4672 GCA_036277235.1 Thermoanaerobaculia bacterium
AACCGATCGACCCAGGAGGAAGACATGAGCTTCGAGGGTATTACCCACACATCGGGCGACTCTTCGACCACGATCCCGATCAACACCTGGATGCTGGCGCTCCAGCCCGCCCGCGGCGAAAGCTCGGCGGGGCCGGCCGACGCGCATCTCCTGGCCCGTATCGCCCAGGGAGACCCGGCCGCGTTCCAGACCTTCTATGAGCGCCATGCCTCGCGCGTGGTGGCCTACGCCTGCAAGCTCGCCCGCGACCGCGACCTCGCCGAGGACGTGGCCCAGGAGGTCTTCACCACCGTCTGGACCAGGGCCGCGAGCTTCCGGCCCGAGCGCAGTACTGGCGACGGTGCCCCCGGCTGGCTCTACACCCTCACCCGCAACAAGTTCATCGACCATTGGCGGCGGGGACCCAGGGCCGCGGTCACCGAGGAGATCGATGACCAGCGCCTCCCCGCCCGCCAGGGAGAAGAGAAGGACCTCCACCTGACCATGAAGCAGGCGCTCGCGCACGTCTCCCCCGACCAGCGCAAGGCCATCGAGATGGCCTACTTCGGCGGCTTCACCTACAAGGAGACCGCCGGCGAGTTGGAGCTGCCGGTGGGCACGCTCAAGTCGCGCATCCGTCTGGGGCTGCGAACGATGAGGACGGTGCTGTCGTGAGGTTTGCTAGAGTCCCGGCCGATGAGACACCTCCTCCCTCTTCTCCTTCTCCTCCCCTCCGTCGCCGCCGCCCAGGACGACTGGAGCACCCCGGCCGAGATCGCCAACTTCGAGGCCACGCCCAGTCACATGTCGACGATCATCTACCTGCAATTGCTGGACTTGCAGACGCCCGAGATGCAGATCAGCTCCTTCGGCGAGTCCGCCCGGGGGCTGGACATGCCGCTCGTGGTGGTGTCGAAGGACCAGGCCTTCACGCCGGCCGCGGCCTTGCGGACCGGCAAGCCGATCGTGATGATCCAGAACGGCATCCACGCCGGGGAGATCGACGGCAAGGATGCCTGCCTGATGATCCTCCGCGACCTGTCCGAGGGCCTGCACCGCGAGCTGCTCGACAAGATGATCCTGGTCGTCCTGCCGATCTACAACGTGGACGGCCACGAGCGCGTCTCCCCCTACAACCGGCCCAACCAGGACGGGCCGCGCCAGGGCATGGGCTTCCGCACCACCGCCGCCGGCCTGGACTTGAACCGCGACCACCTGAAGGCCGCCTCCCCCGAGGCCCAGGCCCTCATGAAGCTGGTGTCCGACTGGCGGCCCCACCTGCACGTGGACGACCACGTGACGGACGGGGTCGACCACGACTGGGTCCTGACCTGGTCCTGGGCCGAGGCCCCCCAGGCGCCGCTCCCGGTCGACCTCTGGCTGCGCGAGCACATGCCGGCGGTCCTCGCCGCCACCGAGAAGGCCGGCCACCGGGTGGGACCGTACGTAGACCTCAAGGACGGCAACGATCCGGGCAAGGGCTTCAGCTCCTGGGTCGGCCCGCCGCGCTACGCGACCGGCTACTACCCGCTGCGCAACCGGCCGTCGATCCTGGTCGAGATGCACTCCTACAAGCCCTACAAGCAGCGGGTGCTCGCCAACCGGGACTTCCTCCTCTCCCTGCTCCGCGAGGTCGCCCGCGACCCGGACTCCCTGCTCCGCGCCGTGTCCGACGCCGAGGACGCCACGGTCGCGCTGGGCAGGCCGAACGCCAAGCCGTCCACGGTCACGGTGGTCTATGACGAGAGCGAGGCCGCCGACACGATCCGCTTCCCGGTCTATGCCCACGAGATCACCACCTCGGCCGCCACGGGCGCGCCTCTCCTGCACTACCGCCGCGGCCAGGTGCAGGAGATGGAGGTCCCCTGGTATCACCGGCCCAAGGTGGCCATGACCCTCCCCCGGCCGCGCGGCTATCTGGTGCCTCCCGGCTGGCCGCAGATCGAGCAGCGCCTGCGCGCCCACGGCCTGCGGGCCTACCGGGTCCGCGATCGGACGAACGACGCGGGATTCGAGATGGAGGTCGAGACCATCCGCGTCTCGGACCCGAAGTTCGCCGAGCGCGCCTACCAGGGATTGCACCGGGTCGAAGCGAAAGTGGAGCGCCGGACGGAGCGCCGCCACATCCCGGACGGCGCCATCTGGATCCCGGCCGATCAGCCGGACTTCGAGGTCGCGGTGCAGCTCTTCGAGCCCGAGGCGCCCGACTCCCTGCTGAGCTGGGGACTGCTCTCCAGCGTCTTCGAGCAGAAGGAGTACATCGACTCGCGCGTCCTCGAAGAGCTGGCCGCGGAGATGATCAAGGACCCGAAGACCGCCGCCGATTTCCAGGAGGCGATGAAGGACGAGAAGCTCGCCAAGGACCCGTTCGCGCGCTACCAGTGGTGGTACCGGCGCACGCCCTACTGGGACGAGACTATCGGGCTCCTCCCGGTCTACCGCGTGATGCAGGCGCCGAAATTCAAGACGGAGCCTGGCCTATGAGCCCGGCGACCTCCGGCGGGATGGGCACCGCCTTCATGCCGCCCGGAGCGTCCATCTGGCAGTAGACGGTGGTGACCTGGCCGCGGGCTACAGCCCTCTCCCCCAGGCGGATGTCGTAGCCGTAGGTGAGCGACGAAGTCCCCTTGCGCAGGACGCGCAGATGGATGTCCAGCTCGTCGCCGAAGCGGGCGGGCGAGAGGAACTCGCAGGAGGCCGCGACCCGGGGCCAGCCGATGCTGTGGCCTTCGGAATCCCGGAAGGAGCCTGGGTTCGCGCCCAGGCTGCGCAGGAACGCGTGCTCCGTCTGCTCCATGAAGACGTAGAAGCGGGAGAAGTGGACGATGCCGCCCATGTCGGTGTCGACGAACTCGATGCGGCGGCGGGCATGGTATTCACAGGTGGCGTGGGTGGCAGGCATGGCGGCGGGATTGTACCCGTGATTCAATAACGTGATTCAATGAAGAGCCGATGAAGTCGTCCGGATCTTCCCCCTCCATCCTGCCCAGGCTCGCGCTCGGGCTGTTCGCCGTCTTCCTCGCCGTCTCCCTCTCCCGGGCAGCGGTCGAGACGGCCAAGAACGGCGTCAGGCTATACCGCACCCGCCACGACACCCCGTTGAAGGATCGCTCCCACGCGTACGGGCCCGTCTATGCCCAGGAGATCGAGAAGATCCGCCGGACGATCCCGCGCGACGGCGCCTACATCCTGATCAACGGCGACCCGGGGGAGCACGGCGGGCCGTTCTGGGTCAAGTTCGACCTGGCGCCGCGCCGCGCCCTCTACCTCGGCGATCTCGACCATCTCGGGAACATCGACCGGCTGAAGAGGCGGATGCCGCGGGCGGCCCGCTGGGTGGTGATCGCCTATGGACCGTACCGCCGTCCCGTGCTGATCGAGCGCTACAAGTTCGTGCAGGAAAGGAAGGCAAGAGAAGGTGCGTGAGCTGCTCGCCAGCCTGGGCGGAGTGGCGCTCTTCGCCGTCCCCGGCTTTGCCCTGACCGGGCTCTTCCCGGGCTTGCGCGACATACCCTGGCTGCGGAGGCTGGGCTATGCCTTTCTCCTGGGAGTAGCGACCCTGGCCGGGAGCCTGTACGCCCTTTCGGCTCTCCTGGAGATCCCGCTTCGCCGCCCCGCCGTCTTCGGGACGGCCGCCGCGCTCACCGCCCTGGGGCTCGCCGGCTCGGTGCGTGCGCTCGCCAGGAAGGAGCGGCACTCCCGCCGGAAGCTGGGATCTCTTCGCACGTGGAGCGCGCGGACCGCGGCCCTCGTCCTGGCCCTCGCCGGCATCGGCGTCTCGGCCGGCGTCTTCGCCGACAGCCTCGTCCACCCGCTGCGCGACTGGGACGGGCGCATGCACTGGTCGGCCCAGGCGCGCTACATCCGCCACGAGGGCTCGGTCCTCCCCCTGGCCGTGGTCCGCGGGCAGTGGTTCATCAACCACCCGCGCTATCCGGTGCTCATGCCCGTCGCCCAGGTGGCTGTCCTAGAGGCCACCGGCGCGGCGGAGGACGAGCTCTTCTTCCGCGCCTTGTACGCGGCGTTCTTCCCCGCCCTCCTGCTCGTCGTCTACGACGGCGCCCGGCGCTGGACGGGATGGCTCCCGGCCGGCCTCGCCGTGGCCGCGGCTTCCGGCATCCCGTTCCTGACCTTCTTTCCGGACGGCAGCGCGGCCAGCTCGTACAGCGACCTGCCTCTCGGCTGCTTCTTCGGCGCGGCGCTCGTCCTGCTGCTGCGGGGACGGGTGCGCCCCTCGGACGGCATCGCCGCCGGCCTGCTCCTGGGCGCGGCCGTGCTGACCAAGAACGAGGGGACGATCCTGGCGGGGTTCGCGTTGCTCGCCGCGGTCCTGGTCCCAGGTCTGCGCCTGTGGAGGGCCAAGCGGGGAAGGAAGCCGCTGGCCGCCGCCGCCAGGCGCCGGCTGCTCCTCAAGGGAGCGCGCGCCTGCGCCGCCGCCTCCGTCGTGGTCGCCGTGCTGGCCTTCTTCTTCTACTGGCGTTTCCAGATCCCCAACCGCCAGGACGAGAATTACGAAGAATTCGTCACGGCCGAGCATCTCTTTCCCGACGCCCTCACCCGCATCCCGGAGTTCGGGAGCCAGATCCTGGTTCAGACCTTCCTGACCTGGGACCGGTGGATCGGGTTCTGGTGGGCCGCCGTTCTCGTCCTCCTCGCCGGAAGGAGCATCCTGAAGGGGAGACGGGCGGCGCTC
>DASUNJ010000886.1:0-2189 GCA_036277235.1 Thermoanaerobaculia bacterium
GGTCTCGAGCGGGCGTCGATCCTGCCGGGGGTCGAGATCTTCCACGCCGGGACCGCGCTCGACGAGCAGGGCGAGCTGGTGAGCGCGGGCGGACGGGTCCTCTCCGTCTGCGCTCTCGACACCGGTCTGGTCGAGGCGCTCCGGCGGGCCTACGCGGCGGTGGCCGAGATCGACTGGCCCGGCAAGGTCTTCCGGCACGACATCGGCCGGAGAGTGATCGGACCGGGATGACAGAACGCCGTTGACCAGCGGGGGCGGGTGGCCTCACAATGTGTCTCGACGTTCAATTCGAGAGTATTCAAGAAAGGGGCGGCCCTCTCCGGTGGGTTGGTACCCATCGTGCATAGAGGATGGAGTCGCTGCAGCATCGGGAAGAAGACCGCTATGAGCTGTAATGGTTGTGCTTTCAAAGGTATATCGACCGCCGTCGAGGACGCGTTCGTCGGAGTGCGCTTCCGGGAGGAGACGAACCTGACGCTCTGCTCGACCGGCGGAAAGATCTATGCGCAGGGGGACCGGGTGGTGGTGGACCTGGAGTCGGGGCCGGCGTACGGCCGGGTCGAGCAGTCGCCGATGCCGGTCTTCAAGCCCTGCCAGAAGTCGAGCGCCCGCGCGATCGTCCGGCCGGCCGACGAGGCCGACACCGCCGCCTTCGACCGGCAGCGGCAGAACGAGATGCAGGGCAAGCTCTACGCGCAGGAGCGCTCGCGCGCTCTCGGCCTGGACATGAAGATCTCGCTGGTGGACTTCTCCCTCAGCGGAAAGAAGGCGACGTTCTACTTCACCTCCGACGGCCGGGTGGACTTCCGGCAACTGGTGCGCGATCTCTCGTCGCGCTTCTCCGTCCGCGTCAAGATGGTGCAGGTGGGCGCACGCGACGAGGCCGGCCTGATCGGCGGCATCGGCGTCTGCGGGCGCACTCTCTGCTGCTCCACCTGGCTGAAGGATTTCCGGCCCATCTCGATCCAGATGGCGAAGCGGCAGAACCTGAGCCTGAACCCTTCGAAGATCTCCGGCCAATGTGGCCGGTTGCTCTGCTGTCTGGCGTATGAAGACGACCAGTACAAGACGCGCAACCCGGACAGCCGGCCGGCGCCTCTGCCGGTCATCGCGGATGCCTGACGGGCCTGTGGGAGTGAGATGGCCAACCGAAAGCTGATTCGCCCGGACATGAATGAGCTCAAGAAGGAGCTCCCTTCGCGCAGCGTGCGCCGCAAGCAGACGCCGCCCGAGCAGACCAATGCGGAGGAGTTCTACTACCTCAAGCAGATGGCGGCGAAGACCCCCATGGTGGTCATCCTCAACGACGGCGAGGAGCTGCGCGGATGGATCGAGTGGTACGACAAGGGGGCGCTGAAGCTGAACCGCCACGTCGGGCCCAACCTGCTGATCCAGAAGCACTTCATCCGCTACATGTTCAAGGAGGAAGAGCTGAAGCGCGTGCGGGGGAAGCGGACCAACGGCGACGAGCCCGATCGCGCCTGACCTCTTCTTCATCCGTCCATGATCGGCACGACAGCGCGCCGGCGGCCCCGCCTCGCCCTGACCCAGGGCGATCCCGCCGGGATCGGGCCGGAGATCCTGCTCAAGCTGCTGACCTCACCCAGCGGGGGTGAGGGGCTCTGGGAACCTCTCGTCGTCGCCGAGCGCGCCGCGCTGGAGGTTCTCCGTCCGGTCCTGCCGGACGCCCCCTGGGACCGTCTCCATTACCTCACCGGCCTGCCGTCGCCGGAAGACCTCGACGCGATCGACGGCATTCCGGTGGTCGATCCGGTCGGCGCGTCCCGAGTTCTGACGCTCGGAAGCTCGGGTCCGGCGGATGCGGCAGGCGCCATGGTTGCGCTCGACGCGGGGATCGCGCTGGTCCGCTCGGGCGCCGCGGACGCCCTGGTGACCGCGCCGGTCAGCAAGGAGTCGATCGCGCGCCAGCACCTCCCCGGGTTCGTGGGTCACACGGACTACCTGGCGGAGGTCTGCGGGCTGGAGCGCTACGGCCGCGACTACCTGATGGCCTTTCTGGCGCCCGAGCTCCAGGTGGCGCTCCTCACCGTCCACGTGCCGCTCCGGGAGGCGATCGACGCCGCCATCGACGGCGGCGCGGTTGGCGAGGCCCTCGACTGCCTGCACCGCCACGCGGGAGGCCGGATCGCTCTCGCCGGGCTCAATCCGCACGCCGGCGAGAACGGGCT
>DASUNJ010000887.1:0-2085 GCA_036277235.1 Thermoanaerobaculia bacterium
GCCAGCCCGAGAAGGCGGCCGAGGTCCTGCGCGACCTCGTGACGCGGCTGCCCCAGCAGCGCATGGCCTACGCCCTCCTCGTCGAGGCGCTGTTGCGCGCGGACAAGCCGGCCGAGGCCGAGAAGGTGCTCGGCGACATCCTCGGCTTCGATCCCGGCTCGCTGGAGGCCCGGCTCACCCTGGTCGAGCTGCAGAGCCAGCGCGGCGACCACCACGCCGCGGTCGACACCCTGCGCGGCGCGCCGGAGCCGGTGCGCGAAGAGGCACGGGTGCGCCGGCAGCTCGCCTGGGAGCTCTACCGGACCGGCGAGCTGAAAGCCGCCCTGGAGACCGCGGACACTCTCCTCGGCGTCCAGGGAGAGGCCGGCCCGGACCGCCCCTTCCTTTCGCTGGTCAAGGGGCTCGTGTTCACGGCCGAGGGTCAGCACCGCGAAGCCCTGGACCTGCTCGATCCGCTGCGCGTGTCGCAGCCGGACAACGTCCCCCTGGCCCTCACGGTCGCCCGGGTCATGCAGCGGGACGGGCGGCGCGCCGACGCCGCGAAACTGCTCCTGGAGCTGGCCGAGCGCCTGGCCAAGGAAGGCAAGGGCGAGGACGAGCGCGACGTGCGCATGGAGCTGGTGCAGGCGCACCTCGACGCCAAGGAGTGGGACCAGGCCGAGAAGGTCCTGGCTGCGCTCGGCCAGGGGCAGGCGGCTGCCGATGAGCCGCTGCGCAACCAGACCCTGCTGCTGCGGACCGAGGCCCTGGTCGGCGCCGGCCGCCACGCCGAGGCGCTGGCCGCCCTGGACCAGGGCGGCACGTCGCCGGCCATCCAGAGCCGCCGGGCCGAGGTGCTGTTCCGTTCCGGCGACGAGCGCGAGGGCCGCCGGTTGCTGGGCTCGCTGTCCGAGTCGGGCGATCCGCAGTCCGCGCTGGCCGCCGCGCAGGCGTACCAGCGGCTGGACCGCTACCAGGAGTCGATCCCGGTGCTGGAGCGGCTGGCCGCGAAGCAGAAGGACTCGATCGCGGCGGGCTTCCTGCTCGGCGTCGCCTACGAGCGCACGGAGCAGCGCGGCAAGGCGGTGAGCGAGTTCCGCCGCGTCCTGGAGCTCGATCCCGACTTCCACGCCGCCCTGAACTACCTCGGCTACACCTATGCCGAGTCGGGCGAGAACCTCGAGGAGGCCCTGTCGCTGGTGGGCCGTGCCGTGGCGCTGGAGCCGGACAACGGTTCGTACGTCGATTCCTTGGGCTGGACCTACTATCAGCTCGGCCGTCACGAGCAGGCGCGCGACATCCTGGAAAGGGCCGTGAGGCTGGAGCCCGCCGACGCGACGTTGCAGGAGCATCTGGGGGATGTGTATGTGGCGCTGGGGCAGAAAGAGAGGGCGCGTGAGGCGTACCGGCGGGCGCTCGAGCTGGCGGACGACAACGCGGAGCAGGTGCAGCGCAAGCTGGAACGACTTCGGGAGGACGTCCCTCGCCCGTGATCTTCTGCTTGTCCTGGCCGTCCTCCTGAGCGCCTGCGCCACCGGCGCCAGGCCAGGGAGCCCCCCTTCCAACGACACCACCCCTCCCTGGCAGATCCCCGAGGAGGCCTACGGTACCCAACGCCTCTATCGAGCTCATTACTCAGGCCCGGAGGGGGAGGGGTCGTTTCCCGTGACCCTGCGGCTCGCCACGCCGCTGCGCTACCAGATCGTGGCCGGCGACCCGGTGGGGCGGTCGCTCTGGGCGCTCGACGTCACCGCGGAGCGGGGAGTCTGGATCGACCACCGCAACAAGGCCACCTGCTCGTTCGAAGGCAGCTTCGACGTCTCCGGGATCGCCCTCGGACCGTTCCCCCTGCTGTCGCTGCCCTCCCTCCTCATGGGGCGGGTGCCGGCCGAGCCCTCCGGGGAGGCGGAGCCGGAGCGCGAGGGGAAGCAGGTCGAGTTCCGCGACGAGATCGGCCGGCGGTGGGCCGCGGAAGTGGGGGACGGCGGCCGGGTGGAAGGCTGGAGGCTCTGGGACCAGGAGCAGCCCACGGTCTGGTTCATCCGCCGGGACAACTGGGCCTACCTCTCGGACCGCACGCGGGGGGTCCAGGTGCGCTGGCGGGAG
>DASUNJ010000888.1:0-5700 GCA_036277235.1 Thermoanaerobaculia bacterium
CGTCTCTCTGACTCAAGATCAGGGACAATGATCTCAGTTCGGCCAGGTCGTCGCGCACCTGGCGGAGCACGACCTGCTGGCCGGAGTCGGCGGCGAGCAGGGACACCGCCTGCTGGACGATCTCCTCGCCAGATTCGAGGAGGGCCATGGGGATGGCGTCAGGTGCGAGAAACGAAGCCAACCGCAGGACTGCCTGGGCGTTGGGAGAGAGCTGCTGAAAGCTCTGCTGCCAGGTCACGGCCAGGGAAACCGGATACTGCATCGCACCCTCGTCGTGCCAGCTCAGGACGTGTTCGCTCTCCCGCTCCCACTCCGCGAGGTACTCCGCAAGGGAGATCTGGAGATGGACGATGTAGGCCCCAGCTTGTTCCAGGGCCAGAGGGAGGCCATCGAGCAGCTCCGCCAGACGAAGCGCCTGTTCCGGGTCGTCCGGCGCCCGCTTCCGATCCTCCCTGGTGCGCTCCAGGAGGAACTCGGCGGCCGGCTGCAGCAGGACCCGGTCGATCGCCCGGCGGCGGACCCCGGCCGGCCAGTCGCGGCGGCGGGAGGTGATCAGCACGCGCCCGGCGGTTAGCGCGGGCAGGAGCTTCGTGACCGCAAGCCCGGCTTCCTTGGTGTCGACGTTGTCCAGGATCAGGAGCCAGCCCGGGTTCTCACGCAGCCAGCGCAGCACGGCCCCGATCGTTTCGCTCTCGGCCGGATGGTTGCGCTCGGGCAGGTCGAGGAGGTCGGCGCGGGCGAGCGCCGCGAGGCTGCTGTTGAGGCCGTCCGGCGAGTCGGCCAGGACGAACAGGACGGCCTGATATCGCCGCCCGAACCTCCATGCGTAATCGATCGCCAGGCGGGTCTTGCCGATACCTCCGAGGCCATGGAGAACCAGGGTCTGGAGACCGGAAGGGCCGTCGTCAGCCAGAGTTTGCGCCAGGGCCTGAAGCTCCTCGCTCCTACCTTTGAGCAGGTCTCCCAAAGGAGGGAACGGCAGGTTGTGGAGGAGGGGAGGCTCCAGGCGGGCAGCCGGGACCGCCGGCATCTCCCGCAACGTGTCCGGCTCGCCTCCAGCCAGGGTGTCGGCAGCTTCGAGGAGGTCTTCCTGCATCTCGCGGGCGCTCGCGTAGCGCAGCTCCGGCGACTTTTCCAGAGCCCGCACCACGATACGCGCGAGCTGCGGGCCTCCTACCCCCAGCGGCGGCGGCTCACTCTCCAGGATCCTGTGGATCAGCTCCAACTCGCTCTTCGCCCGGAAGGGGCGCTTGCCCGTGATCATCTCGAAGAGCACGACGCCGAGCGACCAGAGATCGGCGGCGGGGGTGACCTCCTGGCCGTTCGCCTGCTCGGGGGACATGTAGGACCAGGTGCCGAGGGCCTGCCCGTCCCGGGTGATGTGCTCGTGGTCCGTCAGCCGGGCGACGCCGAAGTCGGCGATCTTGACCAGGCCGTTGCCGAGCAGCAGGTTGCCCGGCTTGATGTCGCGGTGGATGATCCCGCGGGCGTGCGCGGCGCCGAGCCCCTCGGCGACCTGGGCGGCGAGGAGGGCGGCTTCGAGCGGCTCCAGGGGGCCCTGGGCGAGCCGGTCCCGGAGCGTGCCGCCGTCCACGTAGGCCATGGCCAGGAACATCCGGCCGTCGTCGGCCTCGCCGATCTCGTAGAGGGTGCAGACGTTGGGGTGGTCCAGGGCCGAGATGGCGCGCGCTTCGAGGAGGAAGCGGAGGCGGGCCTCCTCCCGGGTCGCCATGCTCGGCGTCAGGAGCTTCAGGGCGACCAGCCGGCCCAGGCGTATATCCCGTGCCTTGTAGACGAGGGCCATGCCGCCGCGGCCGACGCGCTCCAGGATCTCGAAATGGCAGATACGGCCGTGACTGCGGTCGTCCAGCGCGCGGCCCATGTGCTCCTCCTGCCTCCAACCCTGCTGTCAGCGTACCAGAGCCGGCGGGCTTACACTAAGGGGGTGAGCCCGTCCCGCCGCCTTGCCGCCGCCTTGATCCTGCTGCTGGCCGTCCCGGTGCAGGCTGCCGAGGTGCGCGACGTCCTCGGCTCGGCTCACGTGGCCGGGCGGTACAGCTTCTCCGGCGAGGACTTCCTCAACGAGGGGGCCGACCGGCTGCTGGAGCTGGGCACCCGCGTCATCAAGGTCTGGTTCCAGCTCGACGCCTCGAGCGCCTATCCATTCAACTCCGACTGGGGGACGCCCGCTGCCGATCTCGCGGAGCTGGCCCGGAAGCCCTACTACCGCCGCCTGTTCGACAAGCCGTTCTCCACGTACATCCTGGTCATCTCGTCCTCGTCGACGACGGGATCGAGCCAGTGGCTCGACGGCATGACGCCCGAGGAGGTCGAAGCGGAACGCGAGCACGTCTACCGTCTGGCGCGCCATCTCCTGGTTGCATACGCGGGGACCGGCAAAACGTTCGTGCTCCAGAACTGGGAAGGCGACCACCTGCTGCGCCAGGGGCTCGCGGGAGGCGATCCCGACCCGGTCCGCATCCAGGGCATGATCGACTGGTGGAACGCCCGGCAGGACGGGGTCGAGCAGGCCCGGCGCGAGATCGGGCTCCGCGACGTGATGGTCGCCCACGCGGCGGAGGTCAACCTCCTGGCGCAGGCCATGGAAGGGAAGATCACGGCCACGAACGACGTGGTCCCCTTCACTCAGGCCGACCTCTATTCCTATTCGAGCTGGGACGCCGGCTTCGACCGGCAGCGCCTGACCCAGGCCCTGGAGTACCTCCAGTCGAAGGCCCCGGACAGCGAGCTTTTCGGCGAGCGCAACATCTACCTGGGCGAGTTCGGAGCGGTGCAGGACCAGGTGGGGGAGGGCGTGAACCTGCGCAAACGCATCCAGGGGCTCGCGGACGCGGCGCTCGGGTGGGGGGTGCGCTGGGCCGTGTTCTGGCAGCTCTACTGCAACGAGCCAAAGCACGAGTACGAGGGACGGCCGCGGATTTCCGACATGCGGGGCTTCTGGCTCATCCGCCCCGACGGCTCCCGGACGGCCTCCTGGGAGCACTTCCAGCGGCGCATGCCCCTGGTGCGGCACATGGCCCGGTTCAGCATCTCGACCGGTCAGTTGGTGAGCGCCGGCGACGGAGGAAATACAGCCGTGGTCGCCGACCGCTGGCGGCCAGAGCCGTTCACCCAATTCGCGCTCAATGACCTCAACGGCTGGCCGCTGCGCCACGGCGACAAGGTCACCCTGCAAGCCCACAACGGTTTCTACCTGACAGCGACCAACGGAGCGGTCCATGCCCGCAGCAGCGAGGTGCGCGGGGACGAGGTCTTCCAGGTGTGGAAGGTCGGTGGCGGCGGCACGATCCGCGGCGGCGATCCGGTGGCCTTCCAGGCGCGCTCGGGCCGCTATCTCGTGGCCGAGCCCGGGACGCTCGAGATCACCGCCACCCGCTGGGCGATCGGGCCGGCGGAGACGTTCCGGCTGATGTTGCTGCGGGATTAGCTACACTCCCCCTCCATGCAGCCCCACCTCATCCTCCCCGTGGGGACCCAGGTCGTGAGCCGGATCGAGATCCGCGACTCCAAGGGGACCGTCCTCTGTCCCGAGGGGGCTGTAGGCGTGATCGTCAGGGCCCCGGCCGACGGCACCCACTCCTACATCGTGCGGCTGCCGGACGGCTCCGAGATTTCGCTGCGGCGCAACAACCTCACGATCCGCAAGCACCAGCAGCGGGAGGACCTGGAAGCCATCGGGGTGGAGGACGACGAGCTGTTCGAGCGGGTGATCTATCGCTGCGTCGTGGGCTCCCGCGCCTATGGCCTGGAGCAGGAGGCGTCCGACGTCGACCTGCGCGGCATCTATCTCCCGCCCGCGGACCTGCACTGGTCGCTCTACGGCGTGCCCGAGCAGATCGAGCGCAAGGAAACGGACGAGTCCTACTGGGAGATCCAGAAGTTCCTGAGCATGGCGCTCAAGGCCAATCCCAACGTGCTGGAGTGCCTCTACACGCCGCTGGTCGAGCTCTGCAAGCCGCCCGCGGACGAGCTGATCGCCGAGCGCTCGCGGTTCCTCTCGAAGATGGTCTACCAGACCTACAACGGCTACGTGATCTCCCAGTTCAAGAAGCTGGAGCAGGACCTGCGGACCGTAGGCGAGATCCGCTGGAAGCATGCCATGCACCTGATCCGCCTCCAGCTCGCGGGGATCACCGCCCTGAGCGAGGGGCGCGTGCCCGTCCGGGTCGCGGACGAAGTCCGGGAGCGGTTGCTGGCGATCAAGAGGAACGAGGTGCCCTGGAAGGAGATCGAGTCCTGGCGGCTGGAGCTGCACGAACGTTTCGACGCCGCCCTCGCTTCGAGCCGGCTGCCGGACCGGCCCGACTACCGCTGGGCCAACGACTTCCTGATCCGGGCGCGTAGGATGATGGTGGAGATACCGGTGTGAGGATTGCGGTCCCCGAGCTCTCGCTGATCGTCCTGATCGGGCCGTCCGGCTGCGGCAAGTCCACGTTCGCGGCCAGGCACTTCCTGCCTACGGAGGTGCTCTCCTCCGACCGCTGCCGCGCCCTGGTTTCGGACGACGAGAGGGATCAGACCGCCACTCCCGAAGCCTTCGAGGTGCTGCACCACATCGCGGCGAAGCGCCTCGCCCGCGGGCGTCTGACCGTCGTCGACGCCACGAACACCCAGCCCATGGCCCGCAAACCCCTGGTGGAGCTGGCGAAGAACGCCTATGTCCATGCCGTCGCCGTGGTGTTCGACCTGCCGGCCCATCTGTGCGAGGAGCGCAACCGGACCCGGATGGACAGGCAGGTCCCGGACCATGCCCTGTTCCAGCAGCGCAGCCAGCTCGAGCGCTCGCTCCCCAACCTTCAGCAGGAGGGCTTCCGCCGGATCTTCATCCTGCGCTCTCCTGAGGAGGTCGAGGCGGTCACGATCGAACGCGAGCGCCTGCGGCCCGACCGCCGGGACGACGCCGGGCCGTTCGACATCGTCGGGGACGTCCATGGCTGCGCCGACGAGCTGGAGGAGCTGCTCGCCCGGCTGGGGTACGCCGAGGGGCGTCATCCGGAGGGGAGGAAGGTGGTTTTCCTCGGGGATCTCGTGGACCGCGGGCCGCGGGTGCCCGACGTGCTCCGCATCGCCATGGACATGGTCAAGGCCGGGACGGCGCTCTGCCTGCCGGGCAACCACGACGACAAGCTCAAGCGCTACCTCCAGGGCAAGAAGGTGCGGATCGCGCACGGCCTGGAGCAGTCCATCGAGCAGATCGAGGATCACCCCGCCGCCTTCCGGCAGAAGGTGCTCGCCTTCCTCGCCGGCCTGGTGAGCCACTACGTGCTGGACGGCGGCCGGCTGGTCGTGGCCCATGCCGGCATGAAGCAGGAGATGCAGGGGCGGTCGTCCGGCCGGGTGTTCGCTTTCGCGCTCTACGGCGAGACCACGGGAGAGAGCGACGAATTCGGCCTGCCCGTGCGCTGCAACTGGGCCGCCGGCTATCGGGGAAGCGCCACGGTGGTCTACGGCCACACCCCCGTCCACCGGCCCGAGTGGCTCAACAACACGATCAACATCGACACCGGCTGCGTCTTCGGCGGCCAGCTCACCGCTCTGCGCTATCCCGAGCTGGAGCTGGTCTCGGTGCCCGCCCGCCGGACCTACCGCGAATCGAAGCGGCCGTTCCATGGTTTCCTATCAACTCCGCAAGGTGTCTGAGCCCACATGAGCCGATCTCTATCTCTCCGCTCTGTCCTT
>DASUNJ010000889.1:0-10358 GCA_036277235.1 Thermoanaerobaculia bacterium
CCATTGCGGCAGATCGCCGCAAACCGCCGCACGTTGCGGCGATTCGGGGAAGCCTCTCGCGGAGCGCGCAGCTCCGCAGGATCTCGGCAGGGATCAAGATTCCGCTCGAGCAGCAAGTCAAGTCCGCAAGGCGCCTTCAGAGAGGCTCATCGCCGGAGATGACTACCGCTTGAATCCCTGCCGGTCGAAGGACCCGTCGAGCTGGGAGCTGCCGGCCGGCGGCGCGTTCAGCCGGTAGTAGCGGACCTTCCCCGTCTTCCTCTGCTGGACCCACACTTCCAGAGTGGCAGGGGCGAAGCGGGCCAGCATCGGCCAGAAATAACCGTTGGGCCTGGGACCCGTCACACGGACGAGCAACTCGGTTATCCCCGGCGTTCCCGGCGTCGAGCCGCCCAGGCAGAAGGTCTCCGCGGCACAGGGCTCCTTACGCAGGATCCGGCTCTTTCCGTCCGACGTGAGCCGCGCCTGGACCCGGAAGCCCGGGACCCCCTTGGTCTCGATCCACCGGCCCGGCGGCTGAGGCGTCCTGGGTTTCCTGGCCTCACCGCCGGCAGCCTCCAGCGCGCCCGGGACGTTCCTGAAGCCTTCGCGGTCCAGGATGCCCTCGAGAGCGGAGCCGGCCGGGTCGGAACCGTTCAGACGGAAGTGGCGGAGATGGCCCGTTGCGGTCTGCAAGACCCAGACGTCGACGGCGGAGGTCGTGAGCTTGACCAGCCGGGGGCGTCCATCGCCGGGCGCGGAGATCCGCAGGAAGACCTCCGAACGGCCCGACAGCGCGCCGCTGACGCACAGGGTCCAGGCCAGGCACGCCGGCTCCTGCCGGCCCACGGTCTGCCCGTCGATCTGCACCTTGAAGCGGAAGCCCGGCACGCGGGCCGACTCCAGCCAAACGCTCTGCGGCGGCGGAACCGGGGCCGTCACCGGCAGCGACGACAGGCTGGGCGTGAAAGCGGGGTCCGTCGCCATGACAAGGAGCCGATCGGCCAAGGGAAAGACACCGGTTGCGATCGAGGTCGAGAGCTGCGCGGCCGGAAAAGCGCCGTCCTGGCTTCCGTCGGACAGCCAGATCTGGTTTCCCATCACGAGCACCAGCCAGCCGGCAACCTCTCCGCCACCGCCCGGAGCGGAGCCGCACTCTCCGGGACATAGATCGCCGATGCGATGGGTTCCCGCGGCGGTTCCGTCGGTGGACCAGGGCTCCTGGCCGGAGTCGCCGTCGTCGGCCCGGAGCAGGACACGCCCGGCGTAGACTCCGAGAAGCGCCGGGGAGGAGTCGCACGGCCCCGGGCAGATGTCGGCGACCAGCCTCGTTCCCTCAGGAGTGCCGTCGGACAACCAGGGCTCCAGCCCGTGACCCGCCTCGGACAGGACGAAGAGGACGCCGTTGCCGAACGCGAGCAGCGTGAACGAGCCCGGCGCCGCCGTCTCCAGAACCTGGACGGTTTCCCCCGTATCGGCCTCGGCCACCCAGAGCTCCTTTTCCTGCAAGCTCGCGTCCCCGACCGCCAGGAAGAAGCGCCGGCCCGCCGCGGCGTATCCGAGGAGCCGCGGCGACGAGAGGGCCAGCGCCTGAGAGGTCCCGGCTTCCGTCCCGTCGCTGCGCCAGAGCTCTACGCCCGCGGCCGTTTCAGCAAGGAGGAAAAGCGCGTCGCCCGCCCTGGTCAGGGCGACGATCCCGGCGCCCAGGTGATGGAGGCTCTCGACCCGCTCGGTCCCTTCCGGCGTGCCGTCGCTGCGCCAGAGCTCCCTGCCCTGCGGCGTATCGGCGATGAAGAAGAGCTGTCCTCCGAGCGCGGCCATGAAGCTGGGTTTCGAGGAGCCTTCCGGATTGACATCCTTGACGAGCTGGGTCCCTTCGGCGGTGCCATCGGTCGCCCAGAGCTCGTAGTCGGGTTCCGCCGACTCTGCGCCCGCGGAGAAGAACACGACCCCGGTCTCCGGGATCGCCAGGCTGGTGGGCGACACTCCGACGGAAGCGTCGATCGCGAAGCTCAGCGTCTGGGTCAGGGAGACCGTGCCTTCGACGGTGCCGTCGCTGCGCCAGAGAACCCGTTGCAGGTCGGAGGGCTCCAGGGTGCGAGGCCCCGTGAAGAAGAGACGGGAGCCCTGGACGGTCCACAAGCGGACGCCCTGACTCGGCGGGCGGTTGGCCGTCGTAGCGAGCTGAAACGTGCCCTGGGCAGTGCCGTCGGTCCGCCAGAGCGTTTCGGGATCCAAGGGGGGGTTGACGGTGAAAAAGGCCAGATCGCCGGCTCGGATGAAAGATCGCAAGCCCGCGAGGGCGAAGGAACGAACGCCCTGCAGCGGGCCAACCGAACCCTGTCCCGCAACCGCGGCTGGGAGCAGGCCGAGACAGATCAGGACTGGAATCAGGAAGATCCCCTTTTTTGCGCTCATGCTTCATTGTACGGGGAGCCGGGAAGGACCGTTTATCCGACGGTATGACACCCTGGTACACTTCAGCTTGAGGTGTACAGATGAAGGCTCAGAGAACGATCCGCCGCAAAAGCTTCCTTGGCCTTGGATTCCTCGTTCTTTGGATCGTCGGGTTGAGTGCCTGCGGCAATGAGGGCTCCGGCTTCTTTCCCGGGGCAGATGACTTTCGGTTTGGAGCCATCTCGGTACGGGCTTTCGATCAGCAGGGCCCGGTTGCGGGCGCAACCTTGGAGCTGAGGGACAATCGCGGCAACCTGCTCTGGGGAGACCTGAACAAGACCGGCGCCGACGGGAGCATGGACTTCACCGCCCTGACTCCAGGGTTTTATACGATCACGATCAAGCCTCCCGCCGGGTATGCCGTCCCGGCGTCGCAACCGAATCCCATAGGGGTCGAAGTCCCCAACGCCCAGATCATCACCGTCAGGGTGTTGCTCGTGCGTCTCTGAAATGCTGGTGATTTTCCGAGCGGCTCTCTACTCCACAGCCTTCGTGCTGCTTTGGGCGTGGCTCGCGGCTTCGGTACAACCGCTCGACGCTCGGCTGCCTTTCATCATCCCGGTTTGGGCTCGGCCGCTCGGCTGGCCGCTCGTTCTCGCGGGTGCCCTTCTCGCCCTCTGGTGTATCGCCACCTTCGTGGCCAGGGGGCGGGGCACTCCAGCCCCGTTCGACCCTCCTCGCGAGTTCGTGGCAGCGGGTCCGTATCGCTACGTGCGCAATCCGATGTACATCGGCGGCTTCGGCGTCCTTCTCGGAGCAGGGCTGATCGTACGATCGCCATCCATCGTCGGATTGGCCTTCCTGTTCCTCGTGCTCATGCACCTCCTCGTGCTGTTGTACGAAGAACCGGCCCTGACTCGTCAGTTTGGCGATCCGTATCGCCGGTACAAGGCGTCGGTGCACCGCTGGCTTCCGACCTCTGCCGGGGCACCCTTGCGGTAGGGTGCCCCGGGGGCGTCTGCATGGAGAAACTCAGCGGACGTTGATGCGAGTCGTGAGGCCGAAGGTGCGGGGCTGGTTGACCAGGAAGCCGACGCGGGCGCGCGTGCCGCGCTCCTGGTCCAGGGAGAGGAGGGCCTGCTCGTCGAAGAGGTTGTTGACGAACGCGGCAAACTCCCACTTGCCACTGAGGAAGCCAAGGCGGAGGTTGGCGACGTCGTACGCGGGCAGCTCGGGATTGAAGTTGAACGTGCCCTGGGTGAGCGGGCCGCCGATCGTGTTGGCGCCGAAGGAATTGAGGTTCACGATGTTGAAGCCCGGCGCCTGATCGCCGATCTGGGTGAACCGCGAGCCGATGTACTGCCAGGTGCCGGTGACGTAGGCCAGCCAGGCATTCATCACGGGCCACTGATAGGTGGCCGTGGCCGAAGCCTGGAGCTCGGGCACGGTCGGCAGCCGGTTGCCGGACTCAATTCCGGCCACGATCTGACGGTTGCCGCCGGCGTCGGTCGAGGTCAGCGTGGACCGCAGCTCCGACTTGCCGTAATTGGCCGAAATCGAGAAATCGAAACGGTCGCTCGGCGCGGCCGCCCACTCGAGCTCGACGCCGGTGCTCCGCGCCTTGGGGACGTTGAAGATCACGCGCGAGGAGCAGGTGCCGGCGGTCACCGTGGCCTGCAGGTTCTTGATGTCCATGTAGTAGGCCGAGACGTTGAACGTACTGCGGCCTCCGCGCAGCGTCGACTTGGTGCCGACCTCGTAGTTCCAGATCTCCTCGTCTTCCCACTCTTCGCGCCCGCCGAAGGTCACCAGGTCCTGGGGCGTGCAGAGCGGGACGTTGAGCGGATCGTTGATGCCGCCGAGCCGGAAGCCCTTCGAAACCTGGGCGTTCAGCTTCGTGTCATCGCGGACCGCGAAGCTGGCGATGAGGCGCGGGGCGAACCCGGACGCCGAGGTCGATCCCGCGTTCGTCCCGGGGTCGGCGAAGATGCCGTCGAAGGTCTGCACGCGGTCTTCCTTGAAGTCGTAGTACCGCAGGCCGCCGGTCAGGTCGATGCGGTCGTTGACCATCCAGGTGGCTTCGCCGAAGAGCGCGAACTGATCCATCTCGTAGCTCAGGTCCGAGAAAAAGAGCACGTCCCGTGGGGCGCCGAAACGTCCCGCGGTCGGAATGCCGGTCAGCGACTCGAAGCCGTTGACCAAGAGGCTCTGGGCGTAATCGCGGTCCATGGTGCTGTAGAAGAACCCGGTGAGCCAGTTCAGCCGGTCCCGGCTGCCGCTGAGCCGGAGCTCTTGCGTCCACAGCTTGGCCGTCGTGGCATCGTCGAGCGGCGCGTCGAGGGTGTAGACCGGCTCCGGCAGGCCGATGCTGCCGCCGGTGATGCTCGCCGTCAGGGCGGTGGCGTCGCGGACGACCAGGATGTCGCGGTCGGTGTAGGACGTGATCGAGGTCAGGGCGAGGTCGCCGAAATCGTAGGTGAAGTTCAGGTCGGCGAGCAGGAACTCGTCGGTGAACGGCTCCTCGAACTGCGTGAACTGCTCGCGCTCGTCCAGGTCCACGGCCGGCCGGGTGGTGGTGAACGGATTGGCGAGAATGTTGAAGGCGTCCTCGCGGTTCCACCCATCCATGTCCACCTTCTGGTAGAGGATTCTCGGGGTGATCGTCAGGCGGTCGTTCGGCTGCATCCGGAGCGCGATGCGGCCGCCGGCGCGCTCGCCGGTGTTGACGTCCTCCCTGATGCCCAAGCCGGGCTGCACGGCGTCGGTGAATCCGCCGAAGCTGTTGTAGAAGCCGGTGAAGCGCAGGGCGGACGTGGCGCCGAGCGGCGCATTGACCGCCACCTTGGCGCTGCCGCCCGCGTCGCCGTCGGTCAGGGTGTTGGCGGTCAGCTCGGCCACGGTCTCGTGCTCGCCGATCCGCGGCTGATTGGTGATGTAGCGCATCGTGCCGGACGCCGAGCCGGCGCCGAACAGGGTGCCCTGCGGTCCGCGCAGCACCTCGACGCGCGACATGTCGAAGAGGTCGATGTCCGGCGTGAAGAGCGAGAGCGAGATGCCGGAGTCGTCGAGATAGACCCCGACCTGCTCCTTGACGCCCGGCTGGTCGCGGACGATCTGCCCCGACGAGACGCCGCGCATCGCGACCTGGCTCTGGCCGGGGCCGAGGTTCTGGACGGTGAGGCCCGGGGTGGTCTGGGCGATCCCTTCAATGGAGTCCACGCCCTGTTTGCGCAGCTCCTCTTCGCTGGGCGCCGCCACGGAGAAGGGCACGTCCTGGACCTTCTCTTCCCGCAACGTGGCCGTGACGGTGATCTCTTCCTCGACTCTCTCCGCGGGTTCCTCCTGGTTTTCTGCCGGCTCGGAGGGGGGTGGAGGCTCCTGGGCCCCGGCCGCGAGCGCCGGGAGAAGGGCCAGAAGGGCAAGGCCGACCAGGCCGGCGACCTTTCCGAGCCGCAGAATACTGCGATCGCTTCTCCTCATGAGACCTCCTCGACAAGAACACCGCCGGGGGGAATCGCCCGGCAGCCAATGTTCACGTATAGCGGTCCTTGAAAGAACGAAAGCCTCCTCCTTGTACCACAGTGCTCTGGGAGCGGGAAGGGGGACACAACCGTCCTGACCCGAGGCCGTTCCGGGGGATGTTTCCCTCGGGGCGGCCTCCTGGTATCCCCCTTGCAACTCTACAAAAAATTGAATCGAGCCCGCGGCCAAAGGGCTCCGGCCGGATACGCCGGCCGAGTGGGCACACTCAGGAGGCAAACCATGCGATTCTCCAGGCTTCTAGCGATATTCCTTCTCGCCTTCGCCCTCGCGGCGCCCGGCGCCATGGCCGACCAGGGCAAGGGGAAGGGCAAGGACAAGTCCAAGCACTCCGAGAAGCACAAGGACAAGGACAAGGACAAGGATCGCGATCGGGACTGGGACCGCGATCGGGACTGGGACCGCGATCGGGACTGGGACGACGACGATCACCGTGGCGGCAACATGCGGTTCCAGGGCATGGACCGCAATGGCGACGGTCGCATCAGCCGCAGGGAGTGGCGGGGCAACGACGTCTCGTTCAACAACCACGACTGGAACCGCGACGGCATCCTCTCGGGCAACGAGGTCCGTCCGGGCGGCCGGGACCGCGACTGGGATTGGGACGATGACCGCGATGGCCGTGACAATCGCTGGGAGGACCAGTTCGACCGGCTCGACCGCAACAACGACCGCTATCTCTCGGGGGCCGAGTGGCCGGGCGACCTGAACCTCTTCGACCGCATCGACCTCAACGAGGACGGCCTGTTGAGCCTGCGAGAGGTCGGGCAGTGGCGCGGTGACCGCATGGGCCGGCGATAGCTGGCGTCCAGGCACCGGTGCAGAGCGGAGGCACTTCTCCTACCGGGTGGGGAACGTGGGTTTGACGGGCTCTCACAGTTGTTGATAGCCTGTTGTGGTCCCACGAGATCCATGGAGAGGAGAGGCCTCCGTATGAGCAAAGCCTTCCTGTGCCACTCCAGCCGCGACGCCCGGTTCACGCTGGGGCTCGCCGCCTATCTGCAGCGCAACCTCGACAAGGTGTTCTTTTACGAAGAGCATCAGAAACCCGACCAAGCCTTCCTCACCACGATCAATCTGGCGATCAGCGAGTGCGACGTCTTCGTGACTGTCATCGGCGAAGAAGTGAGCCCGTGGCAGGTCCAGGAAGCCGTTTCCGCGTTCGAGCTCGGCACGAGTCGCTCGTTCTTCACAATCAGGCTCAGGGACAGCTTGGGCGAGCCCTGCGCAATTCCCGATGAGCTGCGTCACCTCAAACAGTTTCATGTCCTCACACCCGAGGCCTCGGACGCCGAATCGATCCGCACCACAGCTTCTCAGATTGTGACCAGGCTCGGCCAGCCCTGGCGGTCGGACGATCTCCCTCTCCACCCTCATCTCTTCTCGTACGAGAAGGACATCATCACATTCTTCCTGCGCAGCTCCGTCCTCGAAGGAAGCGCTGCGTCGTCCGAGGAAGCTGCTCAGGAGAGGGAGATGATCCTGGACAAGATCCTCAACGGTTGTCCCCGGGAGTGGCCCGAGGTTGAAAAGTGGCGCGACGAGAGCCTCCACAACCGGCTGAACACGGACGAAGTGGGGCTCCGGCGCGAGGCGGAAGCCCGCGTTCTGACCACGGCCCTGATGAACGAGACGACGCTTGCGGCCGCTTCGGGTGGAGGGCGGGATCAGGGAAGCCTGAAGAATCTGAGCTTCCCCGAGGCCGGCCCCCGCGAGCACCTCTACTTCCCGAGACGAGGCCGTCAACTGACGGTCGCGATCCTGGTGTCGGGAGGCATCGCTCCCGGGATCAATGCCGTGATCGACGGCATCGTTCAGCGGCACTGGCTCTATGCCGCAAGACATGGTTATGCCGAGTTGAACGGCCTCATGATCATGGGTCTGCGTAACGGTTTCCGCGCATTCGACAACCTTAAAGCCAATCACTTCCTGCTCGCCTCGAGCCACCATCAGTATGCCGGCATGGGAGGCCGGCGGCTCGAGACCCCGAATCACGTCAATGAGGGCGGATCCATCCTGGGCACCTCGCGCGTGGACGAGCTCATCAACCTTGAGAGCCGAGAGGCCGAACTAGCGAAAATCATTGGCATCCTGGCAGCCAACAATGTCGACATCCTGTACGTCATCGGGGGGGACGGCAGCATGAGGGCGGCACACGCGATCTGGAGCATGGCACAAACCACCCGTGCCCGAGCGCACGCTCCCCTATCCGTAGTCGCCATTCCAAAGACCATGGACAACGACATTCTCTGGGTCTGGCAGTCCTTCGGCTTCCTGTCCGCCGTCGAGAAGGCACGGGAGATCATCGAGCAGCTCAACACTGAAGTGACGTCGAACCCCCGCCTCTGCATCGCCCAGCTGTTCGGCTCGGACTCAGGGTTCGTGGTCAGCCACGCAGTCCTGGCCAGCGGGACCGGTCATTGCGACCTCGCGCTGATCCCCGAAATCGAGTTCAGCATGGACAAGATCGCGGAGTACCTGACTCGGAAGATCATGAACCGCGGCCTGCACCTCCCCCATGGGCTGGTCGTAATGTCTGAAACGGCCATTCCCGTCGATGCGATGCGGTACGTGGGTGCACCCGGGGAAAAGCCGGAGATCGACATCCAGCTCAGCGAGAAGGAGAAGGCTGCCATTCGCGAGTTCGAGTCCATGCGGGACAAGAAGATGCGGATTCAAGGTCAGACCAACGACTTTCTGAGGACTGCCGGCCTCAAGATCGTAAGCCGAGGCCTTGAACGGCTTCTCCCCATCCAGGCGATCGCAGACGATCACCCAGGCTCGACGGACTGGACCAAGCTTCGTGTGTTTACCAACGAGCCGCGCCACCTGCTCCGCGCCATCCCGCCGAGTTGCTCGGACATCATCATCGGAAATCGGCTCGGCACTCTCGCCGTGGACAACGCCGTTGCGGGCTATACCGACTTCATGATCAGCCAGTGGCTCACCGAGTACGTCCTAGTGCCGCTGAAACTGGTTGTGCTCGGCCGGAAGCGGATCCCTCAAAACGGGATCTTCTGGAAATCCGTGCTCACTAAGACCGGACAACCTGCCGTCCTGACCTGATGGAGAGACAGGCAAGTCCGCCGAGCCCTGCCAGCAGGTGAACGAGGGGGACCACCCGGACCCCCTCGGGCAGATCGCCTGCGAACAAAGTCTGCCCTCCAAGAGATTCGAACGCGGCCTTGGCGAGGAAGAGAGCAACCGCCGACACGGCCAGGGCCCGCGTCCACGGATCGGGCGAGCTTGCGATCCGGAAAGCGGCGAGCACGAAGAGCGCAGAGGCCATACCGGAGCTTCCCCTGTACACGGAAAGATCCGGAGACAGGTAGACCGCCACCGCCGTGAAGACGGCGCCGAGCCCGAGGGCGGCCGCCGCGAGCCGCCGGTCTCCTCGGATCTCCAGCCACGCTCCGAGGCCGAGCAGCATGCCGAGGTCGAAGATCGCCATGCGCGGCGTCCAGTGGACCATCTGGCCGGTCAGCAACCGCCAAGCCTCCCGGGAACGCTCGTATTCGAAGGCGGTTCCATCCGCGGCCGAACAGAGCGCGACGAGCGCCAGGGTCATCCAGGGAAAACGTTTCATTCCGGCCGCCGGACCAGGAGGGCGAGCCCGAGCAATGCCGCGGCGATCAGCTCCGGAATCCCCACTGCTCCGCCGCCGCCACTGGTGGCAGTGATCTGCTCGCCCTTGGCGTTGTACATCGCGATCGCCGGCGTGCCGGGCCCCTGAACCGTCCCTCGCTTAGCCTGCTCCTCGAACTGCTCCAGCGCGCCGTTGAGGCTGGCGATCAGATCGCCCGTGGCCTTCTCGAAGCCGTTGGCCGCGAACGTCCGGCGCTTCCGGGTCATGTTGAGCGGGCTCGACCTTCCTTTCACCGTGCTCTCGCCGGCCGCGCGGAAGAGCAACGCTCGCGAGCGGACGTCGTAGATCACGGCGTCCATGACCGTGCGGGTGTCGTTCTTCTCCCCTTCGATCAGAAGGGGTCCGATGACGGTCCAGTACGTCCACGAGGCGCGGGTCGACTCGGTGAATTGTGACTGGTCGTACGACAGCAGAACCATGAGATCGAGCCCGAGAGAGCTCCGGATCTGATCGAGGTTCGCGAAGCTCCCACCGGGCTGGAGATAGGTGGTGGGCACGACCTCCAGGTGTCCGATCGCCTCGTGCTCCTTGAACGCCGCGGCGACCCGGGTGAGGAGCCACTGCTTCTGCTCCTCGGGGATCGGGTCGAACTGGTCCTCCCGGTTGGGAGCGAACGCGAGCCCCACGCGGACCGGCAGCTTGAGCACCACCTGGCTCGCCGGCCCGGCGGCGGAGACCCCTTCCGGGTAGAGGAAATCGAGCGCGCTGTTGACGCGCCGGGTCGGCGGCAGCGACGCGCCACAGCCAGCCGCCGCAATCAACAGCGGTAATCCCATCCAGAGTCCGATCCAGAGAA
>DASUNJ010000890.1:0-12452 GCA_036277235.1 Thermoanaerobaculia bacterium
AAGCCCGCCTTCCTGGCCGTCCACTTCACGGAGCTGGACACCGCCGAGCACGACCACGGCCCCCGCAGCACCGAGGCCCTGGCGGCCCTGGAGAAGATCGACGGCTTCATCGGGGAGATCCTGGCTGCGGTCCGCGCAGGGGGGATCGAGGGCGAGACCACGGTCGCCGTTGTCTCCGACCACGGTTTCCTGCCGGTCGCCAAGGAGGTCCGCCCCGGCTCGCTGTTCGCCGCCCTGGGGCTGCTCGACGTGGACGCCGAGGGGACGCTCACCGCCTGGCGCGCCTTCCCCTGGTTCGCCGGGGGCTCGACCGCCATCTACCTCCACCCGGACGCGCCCGCCGGCACGGCGCAGATCGTCGACAAGGCCATCGACCTGCTCGCCTCCCGCCCCGAGCGCCCCGTGCGCAAGGTCTACCGCGGAGAGGAGCTGGCGCGGCTCGGCGGCTTCCCGGGCGCCTACGCCGTGCTGGACGCCGAGAGCGGCTTCTTCTTCTCCAGCCGGCTCGCTGGCCCCGTGATCCTCGACGCCACCCTGCGCGGCGTGCACGGTCACACCCCCGACCGCGAGGGGCTGGCGGCTTCGCTCCTGATCCGCGGTCCCAAGATCCGGGCCGGCCAACGGATCGGCAAAGTGGACATCCGCGACGTCGCACCGACGCTCGCCCGGGTTCTCGGCGTGGACCTAGGGCCGGTCGAGGGGCGCGTCCTCGAGGAAATTTTCCAGTGAGGTCTCAAATGACAGGTATCGCGAGCGCATTGGCGGCACGGGCCGAGCCGTTCGGTCTGAAGCAGGACTTCCGCACCGTGGGGGCTCCGGCTCTCCTCGTCACCAACGAGATCACCCCGGCCGGCTTCTACGAGATTGCCGGGGAGCGCTTCGCGCCGGACGGCTACATTTTCGGCCCGGGCTGCGGCAACGTGATCTCCATGGTCGAGGCCTTCGCATCGGCGCCCCGCGGCCTGGTGATGGTGGACGTCGATCCGGCCGTGGTCTGGGCCGGCCGTATCCTGATCGCCGCCCTGGTCCGCCACGTGACGGCCGAGGCCTTCGTCGACGCCCTGTTCTGCCGAGGTCCGGAGCTGCTCGGCCGGCTCGCCGAGGAGGTGCTCGCCGCCCAGATCACGCCCGAGCTGCAGCGCCAGATGGGCAACCAGCGGGACCGCCTGCGCGCCGGGCTCGGGGCGCTGTTCCCGCCCGCCCCCGTGCCGGCTCAGGAGCTGCTCGCCGGCTGGGCCGCCTATCATCCCCCGCAGGACCGCGTCATGCCGGTGCGCACGTTCATCGCCCGCAACTATGCCCGCCTCCGCGAGATGGCGCTCGACGACCGCATCGCCATGCTCTGGGGCTCGATCTTCGATACCGGCCTCCTCGCCCTGGTCACAGACCTGCCTGGCTTCCGCGAGTCGCGGAACCTCGTCTACCTCTCCAACGCCGCGGACCACGTGCTACGCCGGGGGCTGCTGGCGACGGCCCAGGCGTTCCTGCTGGGCTCGGACCCGGGCGCCGCCGGCCCGGCGCTCGCCTCGCCCGAGGACTCGCTGCGCTTCCTGAACGAGGACGTCATGCCGGCCCTGGGAGCCCTGGCCTCGGGCGCCGGGGGAGCGGTCTTCGTCTACTCGAAGACCCGCGGCGACCTGGCCCTGTTGGCGCAGGAAGAGGTGCCGCAATACGGCCCGGGCGACCTGGAGTTCACCTTCCGGCTCGACCACGCCATCGTGCGCTTCCTCGACGGCGTCGCCGCCTCCGCCGCGTGCCCCCGGACCGAGGAGCCCTGGCGCGACGCCCGGCGGCTGCGGGGGGCGGCCCTCGGCCTCTTCACGGCCGCCCTCCAGGGCGACGCCAGACGGGCGGAGGCCCTGCTACGCGGCCTCGAAGCCGAGGAGGCGCCCGAGGACGATCCCCGTGCCCTGGCCTTCCGGATCGCGGAACTCTCGGCGGCCCTCTTGCGGACGGAGCGTGCCGCGCTCGCCCTCGACGGCCAGGCGGCCCGGGAGAGTATCGCCGCCGCCGTCCGCGCCCTGCTCGCCCGCCGCGACGACCTGCATGTGGGCGCCGCCGGCCAGGCCATGTCCCTGCTGCTCTATGCCCAGGCATTCGCCCTGGCCGGCGTCCTGCTGGACGATGAGCAACTGGGCCGGGAAGCCGAAGGCTTCCTCGCCGCCGCCCTGGCTCTCCAGACCCCGGACGGGATCCTACCCTACGGCGGCCGGCCCGGCGTGGGACCCCAGGCCGAAGGCCTCCTCCGGCTCGCCGTGCTCAGCGCCCACCGTCCGGATCCGCGCCTCGAAGGAGCCATGATCCGGGGCGCCGCCGCCCTGCTGCCGGCCGTCCGGAGCACGGGCGAGATCAACCTCGCGGGCGCTCCGGTCCTGGACGCCGGGAGCGACGGCTATCTCGCCTATGCCACGGACGCAGGGACCCTCTACGAGACGGTGCGCCTCGCCCTGCTCTTCCAGGGGCTTGCCCTCACCGAGATGGCCCCCGTCGACGCCGCTCTCAGGGTGGGCTTCCACGCCAGCCACAAGGCCGCGGAGGCGCCAGAGCAGACGCACGTCCTGGTGGACGAATCTCTCTGAGAAGGGCATCCGGAAGGGGGTGCACGGGCGAAATCCTACAGATGTCAGCCTCGTTCCCGGACGAGGCTGACATCGATTCCACCGATCATTCCAGCCTCGTGCCGCTCGTAGGGGCCGATCGCATCCTCCGCGCGGTCCAGGCTCGCCTTGAGCAGGGCGGAGAGCGTCTGAACCTGGGGCATTTCCAAAATCGAGCTATGCAAACCTGGAATGTCGTACACCTCGACTTCCCTCGCCCGACCCCCCCATCCCAGAGTTCGCTCCATCCTTGCGTGGTACTCTCCCCTGAACACCGTAACCGTACCGCCGTACGATACCGGCAGATAGGTCCTCGCCGCTTCGAAGCTGTTCGCAAAGATGTTGACGTAACGGAGGGCGTCTCTCGGTGTGAATTCAGGTGCGAGCTTGCCCAGCCTCTTGCCCAATTCCACGGCATAGCTGAGCTGCTCCTCCTGAGAAATCCCTCTGAGCTCCTCGGCCGTAACGGGAATCGAGAGCTGGGAGGCCAGCGTCGCAACGATCTCGGCGCTGTCGACCCTCTCCTCCAACGTATTTTCCTCGGCCGACACGTCCATGATCGCCAACAGGGCGACTTTCTGTCCCGCCGCCTCCAATTGACGGGCGATTTCGAAGGCGACCAGTCCTCCCAGGGAGTATCCTCCCACCAGATAAGGGCCTTCCGGTTGCACCGATCGAATCGCGGCAAGACTGTACGCAGCCATCTCCTCGACCCGCGAGAACGGCTCATCCGCCGCTCCCAGGCCGCGCGCGAGCAACGCGAAGAAGGGGCGCTCTTCCCCCATGCAGCGCGCCAGGTCGACAAAACGGAAGGCCGCGCCTCCAGCCGGATGGACACAGAAGAAGGGACGCTTTGCGCCCTGGGGCTGCAACGCAATGATCGCCGAGTTGACGCTGCCGCCACCTTCAGCTAGGAGCGCCGCAAGGCTCTCCACCGTGGGGGCGCCCAGGAGCGCCCCGGCGGGTAACTCCCGCCCCAGGCGAGCCCGGACTTGGGCCACTACGCGGAGCGCCTGGAGGGATTGCCCTCCCAACTCGAAGAAGTTTTCCCGGATCCCGACCCGCTCCAGCCCCAGTGCCTCGGCAAAAATATCCACCAGCACAAACTCCGTGTTGTTGCGGGGCGCCGACCCGATTTCGGCCCGGTCGGCCCGCACTCGCGCCGGCGGAGGCAGCGCGCGTCGGTCGACCTTCCCGTTGGAGGTCAGAGGAAGAGACTCGAGGAAGACAAAGGCGGACGGGATCATATAGGCAGGAAGCTGCTCTTGCAGGCGTGACCGCAGCCCACTGATGGAAAGATCCGCGGAACCTTCCGGCACGATGTAAGCGACCAATCGTTTCGATTCGAGCTGATCGTCGAACGCACGCACAGCGTACGCAGCGACTCCCACGAGCCGGCCAAGGGCGGCCTCGATCTCTCCCAGCTCGATCCGCACGCCGCGGACCTTGACCTGCCCATCCGTCCTTCCCAGGAAGTCGACGCTGCCATCCTGGCGGTAGCGCGCGAGATCTCCGGTCCGGTAGACCCGCGCCCCCGGTGTGGTGGCCAGGGGATCTGGCACAAAGCGGGCGGCGGTCAGGTCCGGCCGGTTCAAGTAGCACCGCGCCAGGCCTGCTCCGCCGAGATGAAGCTCGCCGACCACTCCGATCGGCACCGGCCGAGCCTGTGGGCTCAACACATAGAGACGTCCCTGTCCGAGGGGACGGCCGATGGCGGGCTCACGAGGATCGTTCCGATCGATCGCGGCCATGGTGGAATAGGTCGTATCTTCGGTAGGCCCATAAAGATTGTAAACCTGAGCTACATACGGTTGCTCGTAGATGCGGCGGACCAAGTCGCCCCGCAAGGCCTCACCCGCGAGGTTTACCGTCTGAACGGAAGGCGGCAGTTGCATATTTCTCAGCAACTCCGCCAGCACAGCCGGAGCCGTGTTGATCAGGGTCACCTCGGACGCGATCTCCGCATCCAGGAGCTCGAAGGAGTCAGCGACCATGACCACGCGCCCGCCGTAGGCCAGCGGTACAAACAGCTCGAATACCGAGATGTCGAAACCGATCGGAGTGCAGGCGAGCACTCCCGCCGGAGCTCTCAAGTCATAGACCTCGCGGGCCCATCGCACTAGGGCCACGGCATTGCGATGCTGAATCGCGACCGCCTTCGGATTGCCGGTGGAACCTGAGGTGTAGATCACATAGGCGATATTGTCCTGCGAGACGTTCGATTCCGGCTCCTCGGAGCTCTCCTCGGCGAAGCGGGCTGGACCGTCGTCGAGGTACAAGAACTGAGCCGTGGCCGCAGGCAAGCTGGCGGCCAGATGATACTGGGTCAGCACAATCCGCGCCGCCGAATCCTCCAGGTAGTAGGCCAACCGCTCCTTGGGATAGCTCTGCTCAAGCGGAACGTAAGCGCCTCCAGCCTTCCAGACCGCGAGCATGGCCACGACCATCTCCTCCGAACGCGGCAGGAAGATCCCAACCAGCACTTCCGGCCCGACCCCCATTTTTTTCAGGTGATGGGCAAGCTGGTTTACCTGCCGGTTCAACTCCTCATAGGAGAGCGTTCTGCCGTGGCAGCTCACGGCCACCGCTCCAGGCGTCCGCGCCACCTGCGCCGCGATGAGCTCGTGCATGCAAACGGTGTCCGGGTTCACATAGCCCGTATCGTTCCACTCGATCTGCAGAGCGTGGTGCTCGGCCGCGCTCAAGAAAGGGAGGTCCGAGATCCGCAACTCGGGGTCGGCCGCCACTGCGGCCAGAAGATTGGCAAAGTGTCCAGCCATACGTTGGACCGCTGCCGCGTCACAGAGCTCCGCATCAAATTCCCAGGCCAGAGACTTCGCCGCCCCAATCTCCTCCAGATAAAGAATCAGCTGGTTGGCTGCCGATGGGGCAGCGGCCTTAGCCTCCGCCTCCTCCAGGGCCGGAAGAGCATCGCTCCTCGTGACCCCCTGCTCGAGCAAGGCCAGGAATGTCGGATCTGCGGAAATGCCTCTGCACGTCAAGCCGATCCCCTCGCCCGACGGCGTAGCAGCCAATCGAAGAGAAATATCATCTTCATTGGTATACCGATGGACCAGAGCGATGAAAGCAACCGCGAGGAGCTCCGAGACGGAGATCTGCCGAGCGCGTGCCAAAGACTCGAGCTGACTCCAGCCAACGATTGAAGATCTCGGCGATAACCTCCGATGCCGGGAGGAGAAACCATCCTGTCGTGGCCGGGTGAATTGAGGTAACAGCAACAACGCCCCGAGGCCGGCCTGCTCATTGTGAAGAAGCAATGTGAAGACGTCAGTCGTTATCGGAGAAGGCATTCTGCGTATATCCCGGTCATCCCGACCCACACTAAAAGTTTAGGATATAAACAAAAGTGTCTAGCGGTCAAGGCGGCACCAGGTATCGGCCCACCGGGGGAGACGGTCTCCGTACGCTTTAGTAGGGCTCGTCACGAAACGAGTGATGCATTCTCGGAGTTTACTCGTGGGGAAATCGTGTAATCCGCTCACCGTGAAAGCTGTCGCGGCGGAGATTGACGGCCGCCATTTCCTGCTCGCTGACTTTCTGCCCTACCGGATAGGCTGCGGTATCGAGCGGTGCGCCTTGCCCTGCTCTTCCACGGTCTCGGCCTCGCCGAGATGGTGTCGGTCGCCGCCCTGCGGGTGAGCTTCCATGTGAGCCGCAAAGCGGCAGAGGCGCCGGGGGAGACGCACGTCCTGGTGGACGAGACTCTATGAGCCCTCGCCGACGGGCGAGATCAGGGCTGGACGTCGAGGGTGAAGATCTCGACGTTGCCGTCCTTGGTCCGGGTGCAGACGATCTTCTTGCCGTCGCGGGACCAGATCGGCTTGGTGTGCTCTTCGCCCGGCTGGCTCATCATCAGCGGCTGGACGCCGGAGCCGTCGGCGTTCATCACGTAGACTCCGAACGTCCCGGAGCGGTTCGAGGAGAACAGGATCCGCCTGCCGTCCGGCGACCAGGACGGCCAGCCGTCGAAGGCCGGGTTGCGGCTCAGGTTTACCGCGCCGGAGCCGTCCGCCTCCATCACGAAGATCTCGGAGTTGAAATCCATCGGCTTGCCTTCGCCGTCGATCCCCGGCTCCTTGATCCGCTTGCGCAGTAGGATCTTCTTGCCGTCCGGCGACCACGAGGCGTAAGTGTCCCAGATGTCGTTCGTCGTCAGCCGCCGCAGGTCGGTCCCGTCCGCCTGCATGGTGTAGACCTCATCGGTCTCCCCGGTGTCGCGGTTGGTGTTGAAAATGATCCGCTTGCCGTCCGGCGACCAGTACGGGTGGCTGTCGTTGGAAGGGTGCCGGGTCACGTTGACCTGATTCGAGCCGTCAGCGTTCATGACATAGATCTCTTCATTGCCGTCGCGGAGCGCCTGGAAGACGATCCGGGTCCCATCGGGGGACCAGGCCGGCGTCTGGTCGGCCTCGGGGCGGTCGGTCAGCCGGGTGAGGCCGGTGCCGTCCGACTTCATGATGTAGATATCCGAGTTGCCGTTTCGGTCCGACTGGAACACGATCCGCGAGCCGTCCGGCGACCAGAACGGATACGACGACTCAACGTTGGTCACCTTCTTGAGCTCTCCGGCCTTGACCTGCGGCACGTCGACCTCCGCGGTCACCATCAGCGCCATCACCATCAAATCTAGGAACATGCGAGATCCTCCAGGAAACAGAAGCGCCTGATTGTGGCAGATTTCTATGATCTCGTCGCGTACGACCTTCGGCTCGACCAGATTGGCCGCCCGAAGAGCGGACGCTCGGCCGAAGGGCAACCGGTTCACCCAGCCAGTAGCAGATCCCGTAGAGCCCATGCTGAAGGTCGTTACCGTCCGGGCCAGCGATCGGAGGCTTGTCACGGCAGCCTCCCCCATACAAACCGCTGTTCATCGACGCGGCCTGGCCGAGCGGCTTAGCCGGCCCTCAGTGCGCCAATCCAGGTACCACCGGAGTGGATAGCTAATTCCGCTGGCATCTCGGAAGTCGGGACCTCCTCCTTGGCTACGCCACAGCCTCACAGTTTTGACGTGCACCTGCTCGAGCCAAGCCACCTCGCGCTCATGTAAGTATCCCCCGGCAGAGCCCATACCATTACACACAAATAGTATTGGACAAGGGAGCCAAAATCTGTTTCCCTAATCCGCAGAAGCGATACAACGTAGGGGAGGCGAGATGGGATCGCAATCTGCGGAAGACGAGCAGCAGGATGACTGGGCGGTAGGCGAGACGCTGTCAGCTGACTTGGGAGACGAACGGCTCAACCGGCGATTGCCGTTGATTCTCAGGCGGTTGGCCGACCAGCCTGAGAAAAGTATCCCGGTGGCCTTGCGGGGCTGGGGTGAGACGCAAGCGGCGTACCGCTTTTTCGATAACGACAAGGTCACTGCTGAGAAGGTGTTGTCCCCACCGCGAGGCGACGCTACAGCGCATACAGCAGCATCCGGTCGTGCTGAGCGTTGAGGACACCAGCGAATTGGACTTCACCAGTAAGCCCAAAACGGAGGGCCTGGGTCTGCTGAACTATGAGGCGACCCAGGGTATCCATATCCATCCGCTGTTGGCGTTTACGCCGGAGGGGTTATGTCTTGGAGTCTTGGACTTTTGGCGCTGGGTTCGCGATCCCAGCGATCATGGCGGCAAGGACCGCCAGAATCGGCTCTCGCGGCCGTTGGAGCAAAAGGAAAGCCTACGCTGGGTGGAGGGCTATAAGAAGGCCTGCGCGCTCCAAGAAGAAGTGGGCGAGACCCGTGTGGTTTATATGGCCGACCGGGACTCGGATCTGTTTGAGTTGTTTGAGGCTGCTGAGTCGGGCAAGGCGGACTGGCTGATCCGAGCGGCTCAGGACCGAGCTGTTCAGGGGGGAGGTCTGCTGCGGGAGAAGGTAGGCCAGTCGCCCAGTTTAGGTCAGGTCGAGTTCGATCTGGCTCCCGCCAGGGGCCGCTCCCCCCGTCGAGTTGTGCAGAGCCTGCGGGCAGCGCGGGTGCTCTTGCGAGCGCCTTATCGGCCGGACAAAAGCTGGCGCCGGTTGAGGTGACGGCGCTTCTGGCCCGCGAGGACAATCCGCCCGCAGGCGAGGATCCCATCGAGTGGCTGCTGCTGAGCAACCTGCCGATGGAGAGCTTCGAAGACGCTCATGAGAAAGTGCAGTGGTATCTCTGTCGCTGGCAGATTGAGGTGTTCTTCAGGATCTTGAAAAGCGGGTGCAAAGTCGAGCAACTGCAGTTGCAGAGCCGGGAACGGATCGAGGTGGCCTTGGCCTTGTACCTGATCGTAGCTTGGCGCGTGTTGTACCTGACCCGGCTGGGCCGGACGGTTCCGGATCTATGCTGCGAGGTGGCCTTCTCTCCGCAAGAGTGGCAAGCTGTGTATCTGGTCAGCAAGAGGCAAAAACCTCCTCAGCAACCCCCGCGCTTGCTCGAAATGCTGACCTTGGTGGCTTGCCTAGGAGGATATCTGGCCCGCAAGGGCGATGGACCCCCAGGGCCCAAGACCATCTGGATCGGACTCCAGCGCACCCGAGACTTCGTTCTCGCTCTCCAAGCAGGGGATGCCTTGGATTTCTAGATGTGTGTAATGGTATGGGCAGAGCCGGGGGCTTTAGGGTTTGTGAGCCACTCAAAGCGGCTGGAAGAGGTCGCTAACGCGACCTCTCAGGGTTTGCGCCACCGTTCCGGTGGCAGGTCATCGCCATAGCTCGACTTGGTCCAGCCGCTCATCTTCCTTCTCCTGCTTTTTGATGTACTCCCGAATCACCGTCTCATCGCGTCCGACCGTCGAGACGAAGAACCCCCGCGCCCAGAAGTGCTGCCCGACGAAGTTGCGCTTGCGCTCGCCGTATACCCTCGCCAGATGGATCGCGCTCTTGCCCTTGATGAACCCAATTACCTGGGATACCGAGTACTTCGGCGGGATCGACAACAGCATATGGACATTGTCCGGCATCAGGTGTCCTTCCTCAACCCGGCTCTCCTTCTGGCCTGCAAGTTTGCGAAATTCATCCTCAAGGTGGACCCTCAACTGGCCATACAGCACCTTCCGACGGCACTTTGGGATGAACACGATGTGGTATTTGCAATCCCACGCTGTGTGGCTCAAACTCTCGAACTTGTCCATCGTGGCTTCCTCTCCTCTCGTGTGCTTGGCGGCTCAGGGGGGGAAGTCTCCACGATGGGCACTCCCTGAAATGTCAACTTTTACTGCCACCCCGGCAGAGCCGGGGGAACTCCCTTGGGGTTTAGGTCGCGCAAAGTCAAGGCGTTCAGCTAGAGTGATGGCTGCGTCGAGCGTCGGCTCCATCGCCAGGGTGGCTGCGAGCAGCCGGAGGCCGTGACGAACGCCCGGAGGAAAGAGGCTCGGCGGCTTTTCCAAGCAGGGTGGCTACTGATCCCTGCGGGCTGCCCAGTGAAGGGATCGAGCTCCATGGGATCGAGGCGCAGGTTGGCGTGTTCCATGCCCATCAGCTCGCCTTCGCGAGCACCGGAGGCGAGAGCGCCGAACACAGGAAGAGAGCACCGCCGAGAGCGCCGCCTTGTACCGGTTCTCGGTCGCGCGTACTTCACCGGGCGCGCGCCGCTCAATGCCCGACAGGCCCTTGCGGATATCCTGTCGGAGGTCATCGAGCAGCTTGCGGGCATCCCTGAGCCGTTCCCGCGTGAAGCTCTTCGGGCCGGAGTAGCCGGGAAGCGGGGCTTGATCTGGTACCCCTTGAGCTTCCCCTCGGCGGTGATGCGCTTGTAGATCCCTGGGTACTGAGTGCTCCAGGCGGCGTGTTCCTGGCATTTACTGTCCCCGAAAGGGGTTTTTAGGGATGAGACCACCGCCGCCTGGAGACCGCAAGTCCTTTAAAATGAATGGTGGGCCGTCAGAGACTCGAACTCTGGACCTACGGATTAAAAGTCCGCTGCTCTACCAACTGAGCTAACGGCCCCCCGAGCGGGGAAGTATAGCCGCGAACACCCGTTTCGTAGGAGAATGTCATGAAGAAGGTATGCCTGTTATCGATTGTCGGGTTGCTACTCATCGCAGAGGCAGGGTTCTGTGGAGGCGCCTGGGTGCCGGCGCCGGGCGACGGCGACGTCCAGCTCGGCTTCAGCCGCAAGACCGCCAGCACCTCCTGGAACCGGGAAGGCGAAACGTTCCGCAACCTCAACGGCCAGGGCCAGGTCAGCTATCACGACTTCCGCTACGCCTATCTTTCCGGCGAGATCGGCCTGCTCAATCGTCTGTCGACCCGCTTCCTGATCACCTACCTCGACGGCTTCGAGGGACCGCACGACGACCTGGAGCAGAACACGGGCATGTCGGATGCCTGGTTCGGCTTCAAGTACGCTCTCGCCGAGGGGGAGTGGCCCATGGCCCTCAGCGCCACGATGCGGACCGACTACTTCTACGACCTGGAGGGTCCGTACAACCGCGCGCTCTTCGACGCCCAGGGACGGCGGCGCGGCGTCAGCCCCGAATGGCGGGGGGTCCTCAAGGAGGATTACACCCTGAGCTACCTGCTCAGCCACTCCTACCGGGAGGGGCGCGGCTGGATGAACTTCGAGACTGGCTACACCTTCCGCGAAGGCGCTCCGGCGGATCAGGTCCCGGTCATCGCCGAGATCGGTTATCCGCTGCCGTTCCTGGGCGCCGCCCTCAAGGGCAGCGCGTACTACGTGCGCAGCCTGGGCAACGACTCCCCGCGGCAGCCCGACGACCGGTTCGGCGTCAGCGCCACGACCAACTTCAACGACGCGAGCATGGGCAGACTCGGCCTTTCCTTCATCGCGCCCATCGGCGGGAGCGGCACCAGCCTGGAGGTCGGCTACAACCAGTGGGTCTGGGGAGTCTCCGCCCGCCGCTACCGCGAGCCGTACCTCTCGGTCGGCCGTACGTTCTGAGCCGGAGCGGGTAGACCCCCTACCCAACGGGTAGCTATGGCTACCCGGTAAAAAGTTCTTTCTTTTCGTGCGGCTTATCCCTGGAGCAGCGACTGCCCGCCGTCGATCCAGACGGGCGTGCCAGTGATGTGATCGGAATCGTCCGACGCCAGGAAGAGGATCAGCTTCGCCACCTGGTCGGCCGAGCCGGGCTTGCCGTCGGTGAGCGGGATCTCGCCCTCCGGGTACTCGACGGGCTCCCGGGCTTCCTCGATGTCGCGCTTCTCGGTGCTCTCCTCGATCTCGGTCTCGATCGCGCCGGGACAGATCACATTGACGCGGATGCGGTGCTTCGCGAGCTCGACCGCGAGCATCTGCGCCAGGGCCACCTGCGCCGCCTTGGTGCTGGAGTAGGCCGAGGCGCCGGCGTTGCTGAACATGCGGGTGCCGTTGACCGAGGAGGTCACGATCACCGAGCCGCCCCTCTCCTTGAGATGGGGCACCGCGGCCTTGATGGTGAAGAACGTGCCGTTCAAGTTGACCGCGATGGTCTTCTCCCATTCCTCGGGCGTGATCTCGTCGATGGGCGCCCAGACGCCATTGATGCCAGCGTTGGCCAGCACGATGTCGAGCCGGCCCCAGCGCTCCACGACCTCGGCCACGACCCGCTCCATGTCCGAGTACTTCGACACATCCCCGATGACGGCCAGGGCCTCGCCGCCTTCGTCCTCGATGCGCTCCACGGTCTCGTCGAGCTTCTCCCGGTTCCTCCCGAGGACCGCGACCTTCGCTCCCTCACGCGCCAGCCGCCGCGCCGCGGCCTCGCCGATCCCCGATCCGCCTCCCGTGATCAGAGCCACCTTTCCTTCCAACTTCATGGGTCATCCCTCCTTCCGCGCCGGATTCCCTACAAGCTGCGTGCCCGTACACGGCGTGCACAGAGCCCGGACGGCAGATGTCACCGCTCATCGAGGACGCAGAGGGTCCGAAGC
>DASUNJ010000891.1:0-2920 GCA_036277235.1 Thermoanaerobaculia bacterium
AAGGACACGGGCACGGGCCTGGCCGAGATCCTGGTCACGAAGTCGGAGAACGCCGATACGGTCGTGCCGCCGTTCACCGTCGGCACCAAAGACCCGGTCGTCCTCAGCACCACCAAGATCGACAATACCCAGAAGTCGCGCGTCGAGGCGCGGGTGACCGACCTCGCCGGCAACGTGAGGCTCTGCGATCCGATCCTGCTCCTGCTCGTCCGCGACAAGAGCGAGTCGGCCTCCCTGAGCGCCGGGTCGGACGTGCCGCGGGCCGAGGACAAGGTGACGATCACCAACGGCGCGCCGGGCCTGAGGAAGATCGACATCATCGTCAACGGCCAGACCTTCAAGGTTAACGGCCTCAAGGATGGAGAGGAGGTGACCGTGGACATCTCGCCGGCGATGGTCGACGGCGACGCCAACAAGGTCGACTTCCAGGTCAAGGGCAAGCCCGGCGCCTTCGCCAACGTCATGATCTGGGACGGAGTGAGCCAGTAGGCACGCGATGTGCAAACCTGCCCGGTGTACGCCCTGAAGTACACCGGGCACGGCTTCGAGAGGAGAGCATCCATGAAGAAAGCCTACAGAAGGCCGGCTCTGCGACGGCTCGGACTGCTGCGGCAGGTCACCCGCTTCAGCTTCTGAGACCGGCGCGATGATCGGACCGGACAGCCGCCCGCGCCGTCGGGACCGCGTGCTGGTGCAGCGCGCGGCCGACCAGTGGATCCTGCTGGACGTGGAGAACGGTCAGTACTACGCGCTCGACGAGGTGAGCGGCCGTGTCTGGGACCTGTGCGACGGAAGCCACAGCGTCTCGGCCATGGTGGCGGCTCTCTGTCAGGAGTACGACGCTCCTGCCGAATCCGTCGAGGAGGACGTTCTCGCGTTCCTGGGGGAGATGGCGGATGAGAGGCTCGTGGTCCACGAGCCCTGACGCGGACGGCAGCACGAGAGACGCATGTGCCGGCAGGTTTCCCCAAGGGCCTGCCGGCCTTTTTATGATTGATATGGAGGTCCCATGAGCCGGCTCAGCTCCTTCCGGGTCCTGCTTTTCGCGGCGGCGGTCCCCCTGCTGCTGCGCTTCGTCGGCATCGACCGTCTCCAGCGGTGGCTGGAGCCCGCCACGCCCGCGCGGATTCCGCGGCCCGGCAGGAAAGCGGCTGAGGACCTGGTCCGGCGCATCGACGGCCTGCTGCGCCTGGGATGGCCGGTCGTCCGCCGCGGCTGCCTGGTCCGCGGCCTCACCCTCTACCGTTTCCTCCGCGAGGCCGGCTTCGACGTCACGCTCTGCTTCGGGATGGGCCGGCCGGAGGGGGTCGACGACTTCACCGGCCATTGCTGGGTAGAGCTCGGAGGCAAGGCCCTCGCCGAGAAGAGGGAGCCCCGGCCGATCTACACGGAGACCTTCCGCATACGGCCCGCATGAGCTACTCGTTCCACGGCCTCAGCCTGGGGGTGTCCGCCCCAGACGAGGTCCGACGTGCCTTTCACGCGCGTTTTGCCGCCCTGCCGGATAACGGCAACGGTCCCCCCGACCTTCTCTTCGAAGTCCAGGACGATCCCCTGGAGCACCCCGAGCGCGCGCGGACGGTCTACGAGCCGCCGCTCGGCGAGGTGGTCTACGACGATGACCGCGACCTCCTTTACCTCCGGCAAGGAACGCTGAGCGCCCTCTGTGAGCCGGCCGCCGGCCGGGTCCGGTTTTCCGTTCCGTCCATCACGGGAGAGGATTTGTGGATCCTTTCGCACCCACTGCTCTCGGTGCCGATGATGGAGCTGCTCAAGCGGCGCGGGCTCTTCGGCGTGCACGCCGCGGGCGCGGACCTGGAAGGGCGGGCGCTCGTCCTCGCCGGGACCAGCGGCTCGGGCAAGTCCACCCTTTCCGTCGCCCTGGCGCGGGCCGGCTTCGGCTTCCTCGGCGACGACACCCTGTTCCTGGACGATTGTAGGGGGGTACTTCGTGTCCTGGCCTTCCCCGACGAGATCGATCTCACGGAGGAGAGCGTCTCCTTCTTCCCTGATCTCCAACTCGCGCCGCCGCCTGCCGGCTGGCGCAAGCGCCAGCTCCGGGCCGCTGAAACCCGCATCGTCTGGGAGAGCACGCCCTCGCTGCTGGTCTTCCCCCGAGTCTCGGGGCGCCCCCGGAGCGAGCTGCGGGAAATCGATCCCGGCGAGGCCCTGCTTGAGCTGGCGCCGAACGTCCTCCTCACCGAGCCGGTCTCCTCCCAGGCCCATCTCGACGCTCTGGCCGGGCTGGCCAGGGCGAGCCGTTGCTACCGGCTGGAGACGGGGACCGACCTGGACGAGGCCGTCCACCTTCTCCGGGAGCTGATGTGAACGCCGAGGACCGCGTCCTCTTCGCCTCCGCCCGGCAGGAGTTCCGGGAGGAGCACCGCTCGGCGGTGGAGGCTTTGGCTCCCTTCGACCGGGAAAAGGTAGCGGCCATCGCCGAGAGCCACGGGGTGGCGCCGATCGTGGGCGCCAATCTGAAGGCCGAGAACCTCCAGCGCGCCTTCTTCGAGAACGTGCTGATCAAGGCCCAGGAGGCGGAACGGCTCGCCCGCGGTATCGCCCGCCTGCGCGCGGCGGGCTACCAGGTGATGCTCCTCAAGGGGACCGCCCTCGACCTCCTGGTCTACCGCGAGCCCTGGGTGACGACCTCGAAGGACTCCGACCTCCTGCTCCGGCCCGAGCCCGGCCGCCGGCTCTCGGACGACGAGCGGGAGGTGCGCCGGTCCCTCTACCGCAGCGGGATCGAGTGCGACCTCCTCCGCCACCACGACGTGGACATGAACGGCGTGCTCCCGGTCCGCTTCGACCGGATCTGGGAGAGCGCCCGGCCGGTCGATTTCCATGGGCAGGAGGCGTTCGTCATGTCTCCCGAGGACCTGCTGCTCTCCCTCTGCATCAACTCCTGCCGCAAGCGCTT
>DASUNJ010000892.1:0-8739 GCA_036277235.1 Thermoanaerobaculia bacterium
GATACGGCGACGGTCGTCGACCTGATGGCCGTCGGCCCCGGCAACCCGCAGGGCATCAACGACGGCTCGTCCGCCACGGTGAAGTACCTGACCGGCTACCTCATCGAGAAGTCGCTCAGCGTCGACAACATCTTCGTCATCGCGCTGATCTTCAGCTACTTCGCGGTGCCCAGGGCCTACCAGCACCGGGTGCTCTTCTGGGGCATCCTGGGCGCGCTGGTGATGAGGGCGATCTTCATCCTGGCCGGCGCGGCGCTGCTCGCGCGCTTCCACTGGATCATCTACATCTTCGGCGCCTTCCTGCTGTTCACCGGCATCAAGATGGCGCTGCACCGCAACGAAGAGCTCCATCCCGAGCACAACCCGGTGCTCAAGCTGGTGCGGCGGCTCGTGCCGGTGACGAACGACTACCACAAGGGGCATTTCTTTGCGCGCGATGCCCGCAATACGGGCAAGCTCATGGCCACCCCGCTCTTCCTCGTGCTGGTGCTGGTGGAGACCACGGACCTGATCTTCGCCGTCGACTCGATCCCGGCCATCTTCGCCGTGACCGAGGACCCGTTCCTCGTCTACACCTCGAACATCTTCGCCATCCTGGGCCTGCGCTCGCTCTATTTCGTGCTCGCCGGGGTGATGGACAAGTTCGTCTACCTGAAGCTGGGCCTCTCCGCGATCCTGGTCTTCGTAGGCGCCAAGATGCTCCTGACCGAGGTCTACAAGATCCCGGCGACCGTATCGCTGCTCGTGGTCGTCTCGATGCTGGCGATCACCATCGTGGCCTCCATGAGGAAGAACCGGCGGGAGGAGAAGGAGGCCCGGATAGCCGCGGAGCTGACCTGAGCACGGAATCCACAACCCCCGTGCCCTGTTGGACGTATCAGGCAGGAGGTTCCTGCTAGGATGAACCCGTAGCCATGAGACGCGACCGCTCCACCCACCTGAGCCCCTGGCGGCGATCCCTGATCGCGCTGGCGGTGGGGCTTGCCCTGAGCTTCGGGGTCTTCGCTCCGCACAACGACTCCGCGGAGCACGAGCGCGAGGGGCGGGGAGCGTTCGTCGATCAGGCGGCGATCCACCCGGAGGCGCCGCCCCACATCGAGGCGTCGAACGCCACCTACGTCCCAGGCTGCCAGACCTGCCTGCTGCATCTCCAGACCGGCTCGCGCCTGATTGCGCCCCCGGTCCCCCTGCCCGATCTGGTCCGCGGGGAGACCGTGCCGGTCCCGGAGACCGTTGCCTTCTCCACCCCCTCCTCTCTCCTGGGCCCCGCCCGGGCCCCGCCCGCGTCCTCCCTCGTCCTGTAACTCCAGAACGAGACCCGGACTCCGGCCTGCCGGAGCCCTTGGACGTGGGAGGAGATCAGCATGTCGATCCATGCTTGGCTCGGCGGTGCCCGCAAGCGGATGCTTGGGCGCTTGCTTGGGATTGCTGCCGCCTTTTGCCTGCTCGCGCCGGCCGCGGCGCCAGCACAGACAGAAACAGATCCCGTAACGGCGCTGCGCCAGGAGATCGAGGCCCTCCGTCAAGAGTACGGAGGGCGATTGGCAGACCTGGAGGCCCGCCTTGCCCGGCTTGAAGCGACCGGGGAAGGCCAGGTTTCTGCTCAGGAAGACGACGAGCTTGCCGCCCTGCGCGCCGCGGCCCAGGAGACCGCCGGAGGCTCCGCGGAAGCTCCGGACACCGTCGAGACCTCCGTCGCAGGCAGCGAGCGCAACCTGAACCGGCTCAACCCCGAGATCTCGGTCACCGGCGACATGGTCGGGTTCTACTCCGACCAGGGCCGCGAGGACTTCGACGCCCGCGAGTTCGAGCTGAGCTTCCAATCGGCCCTTGACCCCTTCTCGCTCACCAAGTGGACCCTGGCCTTCTCGCCGGAAGAGGGGGTCGACATCGAAGAGGGCTACATCTCCTATACGAACCTGCCGGGCGGGCTCGGCCTCACGGCCGGCAAGTTCCGCCAGAATTTCGGCGCCCTCAACCGCTGGCACCTGCACGCGCTGCCGCAGCTCGACTATCCGCTCGCCCTCCAGACCTACTTCGGGGACGAGGGCCTCGCCCAGACCGGCCTCCGTGCCAACTGGCTGCTCCCCCGCCCCTGGGCCAGCGCCAACGAGCTGACCCTGGAGCTGACGGACGGCGAGAGCGACGCCTTCGGGGGCGAGTCGTTCGAGAACCTGGTGGGGCTCGCACACCTCAAGAACTACTGGGACATCGGCGAGGCGGTGTACGCCGAGCTGGGGCTGTCCGGGATTGCCGGCAACGACAGCCAGATCCTGGGGAGCGACTTCACCTTCCACTGGCAGCCGCCCGCCCAAGCCAAATACCGGGAGATCACCTGGCGCACGGAAGTGCTGCGCTCCGACCGCGACGACGAATTGGGGATCGGCCATCAGGCTTGGGGCGGCTACTCCTACATCGAGAGCCTGCTCGCCCAGAACCTCTACGCCGGAGTGCGCTACGACCGTGTCGAAGATCCGCTCGATCCCGAGCACGTGACCTGGGGCGTGTTCCCCAACCTGACCTGGTGGCAAAGCGAGTATGTCCGCCTGCGCGGCGAGTACGGCTTTGTCAAAGACGACCTGACCGGCGACGAGGAAAACCGATTCAGCCTGCAGCTCACCTGGGCCGCCGGTCCGCACAAGCACGAGATTTACTAGGAGAAACTCACCATGCGACGCATGTTATCCATATCGATCCTCTGGCTCCTAGCTGTGCTCATGGGTGTGAGTACCGCCGCCTGGGCCGCTCCCGTCAAAGTCGTGACCACCCTTCCGGCCTACGCCTCCATCGCCCAGGCCGTGGGCGGCGACAGGGTGCAGGCCCAATCCATCTCGCGCGGCGACGAAGACGCCCACTTCGTCAAGCCGAAGCCCTCGTACGCCCTGATGCTCAAGAGCGCCGACCTCTTCGTCACCACCGGGCTCGACCTGGAGCTCTGGGCGCCGGTGCTGGTGGACAAATCCGGCAACCGCAAGATCCGGGACGGCCAGCCCGGCTACGTCAACGCCAGCCAGGGAGTTCCCCTGGTGGACGTGCCGAAGAATCCGACCCGCGAGGCCGGAGACATCCACATTTACGGCAACCCGCACATCCACACGAGCCCGATCAATGCCAAGCTCATTGCGCGCAACATCGCCGCCGGCTTGAAGCGGGTCGATCCCCAGGGCGCCGCCGTCTACGACAAGAACCTGGCAGCGTTCAACACACGCCTCGACCGGGCTCTCTACGGCGATCAGCTCCCCGCGATCCTGGGCTCGCAGACACTGGATACCCTGGCGCGCCAGGGCAAGCTGATCCCGTTCCTCCAGTCCAAGGACTACAAGGGAAAGAAGCTGATCACCTACCTGGGCGGCTGGCTGGGCAAGGGCATGGCCTTCCGCGGCAAGGACCTCGTGACCTATCACCAGAACTGGTCCTATTTCACGCGGCTCTTCGGGCTCGACGTGGTGGGCGATGTAGAGCCGAAGCCCGGCATCCCGCCGTCGGCCAAGCACGTACACGAGCTGATCGAGGACATGAAGAGCAAGAACGTGAAGGTGGTGATGGCGCCCAGCTACTACCCGCCGGGCGAAGCGAAAGCCATCGCGCAACGCACCGGTTCCGATGCCATCATCGTGCCGCTCGGCCCAAGCAGCACCACGGCCGACGCCTACTTCAACCTGATCGATTCGTGGGTCAACCAGCTCGCCCAGGCTTATCAGGGCTGAGAAAGCGCGCCGATGCTCGAGATGCTGCAATTCATGGCTGCGCCCTTCGCGGCGTGCCTGATCCTGGTAGGGATCCACGGCTACCTGGGTTTGCACGTGCTGCTGCGCCAGGTGATCTTCGTGGACCTTGCCCTGGCACAGATCGCCGCGCTCGGCACGGTGGTGGCCTTCATCCAGGGCCATCAACCGGGAACCGCGGCATCCTTCGCGTACTCGCTGGCAGCGGCAATCCTTGGAGCCCTGGTCTTCAGCTTCACGCGCACCCGCCACCACGACAGCCGCGTACCACAGGAAGCGATCATTGGAATTACATACGTGATCGCCTCGGCGACGGCGATCCTGGTGGCGGATCAGGCTCCGGAAGGGGCTGAGCACATCAAGGAGCTGCTGGCCGGCTCGATCCTCTGGGTCACCTGGCCCACAGTGATCAAGGATCTGATCATCTACGCCGCCGTCGGGCTCTTCCACTACATCTTCCGCAAAAGGTTCATCACCATCACGGAGGACCCGGACCGGGCCTACGCCGCGGGTTGGAAGGTCTGGTTCTGGGACTTCCTCTTCTATGTCTCCTTCGGCGTGATCATCACGCTCTCCGTGGAGATCGCGGGCGTGCTGATGGTCTTCTCCTACCTGGTGGCCCCGGCGATCATCGCGCTCGGAAGCAGCGACCGCTGGGGTCCGCGCATCGTCCTCGCCTGGGCCGTCGGCTTCCTGGCCAGCGCCGCCGGCCTGATCGCCTCCTACAAGGTGGACTTCCCCAGCGGCCCCGCCATCGTCTGCTCGCTGGGGCTGTTCCTGTTGCTCTTCGCGGCGTGGAGGATGGTGCGGAGGCGGACGGTGACGGCATAGGGGTCCAGTCAGCCCGGTTCCCGCGCTTCACCCTGGAGACATCTGCTCCGCCGGGAGAGTTGCATGGTATAATTAATAGCGCGGAGAACATGTTGCTCGGGAGCCCATACGGCGGGAATGGCCTCACTCAAGAAGGTTCCGGCATACGGCTCCCGGAGCTGTGCCGAAGGAGGATACCGTGGCGGACGAAAGGCCAGAGGCACTGGACCGCGACCGTCTGCAGGCGAGGATTTTCGCAGCTATCGCCCGGTCGCGTGAGATCCCCGTATCGGACATCTCGCCGGATGCGAGCTTTGAAGACCTGGGACTCGATTCGTTGGACGGAATCGAGATCGTCTTCGTGCTCGAGGAAGAGTTCGACATCTCGATCCCCGACGAGGCGGCGCGGCACGTCCATAGCCTGCGAGAGCTCGTCGACAATCTGTATGCCTTGCTCTCGGGCAGCACGCCGGATGTCGCAGCGAAGTTGCACGAGGCGGCGGGGTGACGCGGCCGCGGGTCGTCGTCACCGGACTCGGTGTCATCTCCGCTGCGGGCCACAACCGGCACGAGCTCTGGGATTCCCTGCATGCCGGCCGCACCGCCATCGCGCAGCTCGAAGGATTCCCGCTCGACCAGTTGCGCTTCCGTAGCGGCGCGCAAGTCCGCGGCTACGAGCCACGCGACCACTTCGACCGCCAGGCGACCGGCATCCTGGACCGCTTCGCGCAGTTCCTGATCATCGCAGCTCGCGAAGCCGTGGCGGATGCCGAGCTCGAGCTCGGCGACGGCCTTGCCGAGCGCACCGCCATCGTCACCGGCTCGAGCATGGGTGGCCAGATGACGATGGATGAGTGCTACCTCGACCTTTACGGCCGGGGCCACACCCGCAGCCACCCGCTGAGCATCCCCCGCGCCATGGCCAATGCCGGCGCCAGTCAACTGGCCTTGGAGTTCGGCATTACCGGTCCGACTTTCACCCTCTCCACCGCCTGCGCATCCTCCAATCATGCGCTGGGCCAGGCGCTCGCGTTGCTGCGCAGCGGGCAGGTGGAGGCCGCTCTCGCCGGTGGCAGCGAGGCCCCGTTCTGCTGGGGCAGCCTCAAGGCCTGGGAGGCGGTGCGGGCGGTGGACCCCGAGCCGTGCCGGCCGTTCGCCCGCGATCGTCATGGCATGAGCCTCGGAGAGGGTGGAGCGGTGCTGGTGCTCGAGACCGAGGAGCGGGCCCGGACGCGCGGCGCGCGGATCTATGGCGAGCTCGCCGGCTTCGGAATGTCGGCGGATGCCCACCACATCACCCATCCCTCGGTCGACGGCCCCGCGCGGGCGCTGACTTCGGCCCTCCGCGACGCCGGGTGGTCGCCTGAGGAAGTGGGCCACATCAACGCCCATGGCACCGGCACGGAGGTCAACGACCTGTCGGAGAGCCAGGCGATCCACGCTGTCTTCGGTGAGCAGGCCGAGCGGATCGCGGTCACCTCGACCAAGTCCATCCACGGGCATGGCCTGGGGGCGGCCGGAGCCCTCGAGGCGGTGGCGACCCTCCTGACCCTGATCCATGGCACCATCCCTCCGACCGCGAATACGCTGAGCGTCGATCCGGAGTGCCGGTTGGACGTGGTGACCGGTGCCGCCCGCCCCTGCGGCGTTCGGCGGGCGCTCTCCAGCTCCTTCGCTTTCGGCGGCCTCAACGCGGTGGCCGCGTTCGCGGCATGGGAAGGGGGGCGGAGCGGGCTCAACGGTCCCGTTGCTCGACCTTCTGATCGAGGTGGTAACGGAGCCGGCGAAGGGTAAAGAGGAAGACCACCAGCAGCCCCGCCTGCACCCAGCCGTTATCGGCCAGCGCAGCGAGGATCTCGCTGGGCTGCCCGGAGCCGGGGAAGGAATCCGGTCGCCACTTCCGCAGGCCGGCGATGCCTAGGGTCACCGCGGCGGCGAAGCCGGCAATGCCCAGCAGCACCTTGGTGACGATCATCACGCTGCCAGCGGCTTTGCCGACGCTCACCGAGAAGCGGTAGAGGCGCGAGGTGTTGTTGAGCAGCCGTTGCGTCCGGAAAAACGCGGCGTCCACGAGGTGGATCAGCTCCTCGGTGCGGATCCAGCGCTTCGCGCCGAGCTCGCGCCGCAGCCGCTTGTGCACGCGCTTGCGCGCCCGCCGGCTTGCCTCCGCTTCGTAGGAGCGGAACTCCGCCCAGGGGTCGAGCCCGTGGTCGAGGCGCATCGCAATGGTGTCGGCAAGCATCGTCGCGCGGATCATGCGCAGCGTGTTCAGGCGCATCGGCACGTTGTACTCGCGGGCGAGCTGCAGGAAATGGATCCACAGGTTGGCCCAGGTCCGCTCCCACCACTCGGAGTGCTTCCACTTGGTCGCCCAGAGGTCTTCCCAGAAGGCCTGCTCCATCCGCTTCGAGAACTCGTCGACGTCGATCAGCGGCAGCGGCTCGAGCAGGGCCACGGCCGCCCTGACGATCCCCCCGACGTCCTCCTCGGCCTGGGCGTCGAGCATCCGCCGCCAGACCTGCAGCTCCTGCTCCGGGAACGACCCCACCGAGCCGAAGTCGATCAGCACGAGGTGGTTGTCCGGCTCCACGAGCACGTTCGCCGGATGCAGGTCAGCATGGAACAGCGGGCCCTCGAACGCCCCGAACCGGTTGACCTTGAGGTAGCGCCGGGCGACGACGCAAGGGTCGATGCCGCGGCTCTGCAAGACCGCGAGCGCCCGGCGGTCGTCGTTCTCGACCGCGCCCAGCAGCTCGGTCAACCAGGTGCCGGTCACCAGCTCGGTGACCAGCAGGTCGAGGCGCGACAGCTCGCAGTAGACCTTCGGCGTGCGGACATAGCGGAGCTTCGCCTTGCGCGCCGCCTCGCCGAACAGGTCGATGGAGCGCGCCTCCTTGCGGAAGTCGAGCTCCGCCAGCAGCATGTCGCGCAGCTCGTGGACAAAGTTGTCGGTGAACCGCGGCGGCAGGACGGCGAGCTCGAGGAGCCTGAGCGTCCAGGACAGGGCGCGCATGTCGGCGGCAAGCCGGCGGCCGATCCCGGGGCGGCGCAGCTTGACCGCGACGCGGTCGCCGTTGCGCAGGTAGGCCTGGTAGACGCAGGCCACCGAGGCCGACCCGATCGGCTGCGGGTCGAACGAGGCGAAGACCTTGTCAAGCGGCGACCCGAGGCTCCGCTCGAGGGCCGGCAGCGCCACCTTCCAGTCCAGAGGCACCATGTCATCCAGCAGCCGCTGCAGCTCGAGCGCGTAAGGATAGGGGAGCAGATCCAGGCGGATCGAGAGCTGCTGGCCGAGCTTGACGAAGGTGGGACCGGCGCGCTCGAGAGTGAGGCGGAGACGCTTGGCGCGGGCGGCCGTTCCTGTCCGGCCGCGAAGCGCGTCCGACGCCACGCCGAAGCCGAAGCGCAGGGCGCTCCAGAGCCAGACGAACAGCCGCCAGAAGGTATGGAGGAAAGAGGCCTGGAACTCCTCGTCCGGCTGGAAGCGGGGCGAGGTCTCGGCGCTCCAGGCAATGTCCAGCCGCGTCGGCCGCGGGAGAGGCATCAGCACTCCCGCGCCGGCGGGTGGCGAAGGTGGCCGCCGCCACCTGCGGAAACCGGCATCGACCGCGGAGCGGATCTCGATCGCGCGGCCGTAGCCGACCTCAACCTCCGTGGCCGAGAGGCCGCCGGAGCTGGTCGGAGCGGCTCGCGCCTCTCCCTCGGTCAGGCCGCGGCGGCGCCAGGGGCCGCTGGTCACCACGCCGCCGCCCTCGCCGGAAGCCGGCTCCGGCACACCACCTCTCGCCTCAGCGCGTCCAGCCGACCGGGAAGAACGGGCCGAGGAAGAACCGCGTCTGACGCCAGAACCAACCGCCGTCGAGGTTGCGTACCAGATCGTACGGGGCCCGCGATGACTCGCTCATCGTGTCGCCCAACGCCAGCGCCGAGTTCTGCCAGAAGTCGCGTACCGCACCGTCGCGCTTGCGCTTCGCCGAGCGATCGCTCTCCTTGTCATAGGTCTCCCAGCCGGTTGCCACGGCATCGGCGAGGCGGCGCGTAGCCCTCGTCGCGTCGCGCTGGAACCGTTGCACGTCGCGCGTGCCACGGCTGTAGCGCCTGCGCCGCTCGGACCGGCGCTCGATGACGATCGGGCGGGCGAAGCCGGCGGAGCCGACGATGACCGCCCCGCCGGTCCGCAGCAGCGGGCTCGGCACGCCGGCCT
>DASUNJ010000893.1:0-3550 GCA_036277235.1 Thermoanaerobaculia bacterium
CGAGTCACCGGGGCCGAGGAGCTCTGCCCGGAAAAAACGGGCATCCTCGGGCCATGCCGGGTCATTCCGCAGGAGTACCTGAACGTGACTTGCCGGGTGATCGACATAGAGAGCCCGTCCGCGGACGGGTGGCGGCGGGAGCGGCTGGTTGCGCAGCTCGCCGAAGAGCTCGGGGACGGGGGCTCCGACCTGAGCATCGCCTACCGGGGGGGAGAGCGCTGGGTGCAGATCTTCGAACCGGTGCGGCTGGAGCCCGGCCCCGGGGCGACGCGTTTCCGCACTGGCGGGGTCTACCTCATCACCGGCGGCCTGGGAGCCATGGGCCTTGTCCTGGCCAGGCATCTGGCGGTGGCGCACCGCGCCCGGCTCGTCCTCGTCGGGCGCACCGTGCCGCCGCTGGGAGCCGAGGGCTCCCGCTGGATCGAGGCGCACGGTGCCGGCGATCGGGTCAGCCGCCAGATCCGCGCCCTGCAGGAGCTGGAGGAGAGGGGCGCGGAGGTCTGCGTCGTGGCCGCGGACGTGGCCGATGAAGAGGCCATGCGCGGTGCCGTCGAACGGGCAGTGGAGCGCTTCGGCACCCTGCACGGGGTCATCCACGCCGCCGGGATCACCGGCGAGCGTTTCTTCTTCCCCATCCAGGAGATGGAGCGCGAGACCTGCGAGCAGCACTTCCGGGCCAAGGTGCATGGGCTCCTTGCCCTGGATGCGGCCCTGCGGGGCCGGGACCTCGACTTCTGCCTGCTGCAATCGTCGCTCTCCACCGTCCTGGGCGGGCTCGCCTTCTCCGCCTACGTGGCAGCCAATGGCTTCATGGACGCCTTCGCTCACAAGCGGGCGCAGGACGGGCCGCGGACCTGGATCAGCGTCGATTGGGACAGCTGGCATCTGACCGAGGGCACCGACACCGGGACCGAGTTCGGCGCGACCGTGGCCGAGTACGCCATGACTCCCGAGGAGGGCGCCGCGACTTTGGAAAGGGTGCTGGCCACAGGCGCCGGCCCCCAGGTCATACACTCGACGGGCGACCTCGAATCCCGGATCGATCAATGGCTCCGATTGGCCGGAGCAGGCCAGGCTGAGCACCGTGGCCCCGTGCATGAGCGCCCGCGCCTGACCAACCCCTACGTGGCGCCCGGCAGCCCGACCGAGGAGCGCATCGCCACTATCTGGGAAGAGATTCTGGGACTGGCGCCTGTAGGCATCCACGACGACTTCTTCGAGATTGGAGGGCACTCGCTGCTGGCCACCCGCGTGTTCACCCGCCTGCGGGCGGTGTTCCACGTCGCGCTCCCGTTGAGGACCCTGTTCGAGACCGCGACCGTGGCTGGCCTGGCTGGCCTGGTCGACACGATCCTCTGGGCCGGACAGGGCCAGAGATCCCTCGTTCCCGAGCTCGTGGCTGACCGCGAAGAGATCGAGATATGAAAACGACCGAGTTCCTGGGGAACCTGCGGAGCCTCGACGTCCACCTCCGGATCGATGGGGACACGCTCCGGTGCAACGCCCCAAAGGGCGTGCTGACGGACCTGCTGCGCGAGCAGCTCACCCAGCGCAAGGAGGAGATCCTCTCATTCCTGCGTCAGACAACAAACTCCTCTTCCGTACCTCCGATCGCGTCCGTGCCGCGGGATGGAGAGCTCCCCCTCTCCTTCGCGCAGCAGCGTCTCTGGTTCCTGGATCGCCTGCAACCCGGCAGCCACCTCTACAACGAGCCGGCGGCCGTGCGCCTGCGCGGCGATCTCGATGCCGGCGTGCTCGAGCGGTGCCTCAACGAGGTGGTCCGCCGGCACGAGATCCTGCGGACGACCTTCCGCGAGAGCGATGGCCGGCCGTTCCAGGTGATCGGCCCCGAGCTCCACGTGACCCTGCCCGTGGTCGACCTGAGTGATCGGAACGAGGCCGAGCGTGAAGCCGACGCCCTCCGCCGTATCCGAGAGGATGCTAGAAAGCCGTTCAATCTGGCGCGCGGGCCGTTGCTGCGCGTTCTCCTCCTGCGGCTCGGCGCCCGGGAGCACGTGCTCTCGGTGGTGCTCCACCACATCGTCAGCGACGGATGGTCGACCGGCGTTCTGGTACGCGAGCTGGCGGCGCTCTACGAGGCGTTCTCGGCGGGCCGTCCATCCCCTCTCCCGGAACTGGCGGTCCAGTTCGCCGACTTCGCGAGCTGGCAGAGAGAGTGGCTGCAAGGAGAGGCGCTCGAGTCCCAGCTCTCATACTGGAGGGAGCATCTCCGGGACGCTCCTACGACCCTCGAGCTGCCAGCAGACTACGCGCGCCCACCGGTGCCATCGAACCTCGGATCGCGCCAGGCCCTCGCCGTGCCGGCCGCGCTCGGCTCGGCCCTCCAGGAACTGGCGCGACGCGAGGGGGCGACCCTCTTTTCCGTTCTGATGGCCGCCTACCAGTCCCTTCTCTCCTTCTACAGCGGCCAGCAGGATCTGGTCGTGGGCACGGCGAGCGCCAACAGGGACCAGATCGAAGCCGAGGGGCTGATCGGCTTTTTTGTCAACGTCCTGCCCATCCGCGCCAGCCTGGCAGGAGACCCCTTCTTCCGCGAGCTGCTGCGGCGTACCCATGAAACGATGGTCGATGCAAACTGTCATGGCAACGTGCCGTTCGAGCGCCTGGTCGAGGATCTCCAGGTGCAGAGGGACACCAGCCGCACCCCCCTCTTCCAGGCTTTCTTCGTCCTCCAGAACTTCCCCATGCAGCTCCAGCTGCCCGGCCTGGAGCTCGAGCGGATCGATGTCGACACCGGCACGGCCAAATTCGACCTGGCGCTCGACCTGACCGAGACGCCGGACGGCCTCCGCGGGATGATCGAGTACAGCTCGGACCTGTTCTCGCCTGACGCCATCAGGCACATCGCGGGGCATTTCCTGGCCTTGCTCCAGCGCATCGCTGCAGAGCCGGAAGCCCGGCTCTCGGAGCTGAAGCGGCTCGGCACCCCTGGACAGCTACCGTCCACCGCCGTTGCGGAGGAGCCCCTCTCCCCCGCCGGCCTGTTCGAAGCTCAGGCCTTGAGGATTCCGGAGGCGACCGCCCTGATCGCCGACGGCGAGGAGCTCTCCTATCGGGAGCTGAACGGCCGCGCCAATCAGCTCGCCCGCTATCTTCTCGCGGCCGGTGCCGGGCCCGAGGTCCTGGTCGGGCTCTGTGTCGACCGCTCGGTGGACATGATCGTGGGCCTGCTGGGCATCCTGAAGGCGGGGAGCGCATGCGTGCCTCTTGACCCGGAGTACCCGGAAGAGCGGCTGAGCTGGATGCTGGAGGACTCCTCGCTCCCGATCCTCATAACGCTGCAGTCCCTGCTCTTCGATCTGCCCGCCTACGCCGCCAGCTGCAAGGTCGTCTGCCTCGATTCCGACGCCGCGGCTCTCGTCATGGAGCCCGACGGCGATCTGCCGCGACAGAATCCGCCGGAGAGCCTGGCCTACGTGATCTACACCTCGGGCTCGACGGGGCGGCCGAAGGGGGCGATGAACAGCCACGGCGGCTTGCGCAACCGGCTGCTGTGGATGCAGGAGGCGTTCGGTCTCGGGGCCGAGGA